>SXHE01000099.1 GCA_005773755.1 Planctomycetia bacterium | reverse complement strand
GGCCGGTGCTTGGTGCCGCTCTCACCGGCCGGCTGACACCGGCCGTTCGCCTCACTCGGCCTTTTCGCCCCACACTTGCACGCCGAAGCCGTTCAGGTCGATGTCCTCGCCCTTCTCGGCGTCGGCCGGGCCGCCGCGGTCCACCGACAGCCGCAGGTAGGCCCAGAAGCTGGTCTTCTCGCCCTGCATGTCGTACCCGGTTGCGTCGGTGTCGGCCTCGATCAGCCACCGCCAGGCGCGGCGCTCGTCCTTCGCCCCGTCGGTGGCCTCTTCCTGCCAGCCCTTGAGCACGCGCGACAGGTTCTGGAGCGCGACCCGCCAGCCCTTGTTCTCGGTGATGTGCAACCGCAACTCGTCCGGCGCGGCTTCGAGGGTTGCGTTGGGCACGGCCTTGAGCGACTCGTACAGCTTGTGCTCGATGGCCGCGCAGCGCCACGGGGACCACAGGTAGAACGTGACCCGCGGCGCTTCCATCGTCAGCCCGAACAGATCCACGCGCATGGCCGCCTCCGCTTTCTCGGTCGCAATAGATTGACACCTGCAATCTAGTTCCGAACGCGGGGCCGGGGAAGGTGAGCCGCGATGCAACTGCCCACGCGCGTCGAATACCCGGTCATCGCCATCGGCGACCTGCACGGCCGCGTCGCCTGGCTCGACAAGCTCGTCGCGAACCTGCGCCAGCGCGCCGACTGGCCGCGCGCGAAGCTGGTGTTCCTCGGCGACCTCGTGGACCGCTCGGACACGGTGAAGCAACTCGTGTCGCGCGTGATCGAACTGATCGCGGAGAAGCCCGGCAGCACTTGCGTGATGGGGAATCACGACCTCGCACTGGCGAACGCCGCCGGCCTGCACGACGGCCCGCCGCCCGCGTACTGGGTGAAGCGGTACGCTTCACACTACGATCACAAGGCCACGTTCCTCAGCTATCTTGGCCACACGCCGGACTTTCTTCCACACGGCAAATGGGAACAGGAACTGGCAGAGCTGAAGGCCGCGATGCCGGCGGATCACCGCGCGTTCCTAGCGGACCTGCCGTGGGTCGCGGAGGCCGAGGGGCACGTCTTTATTCACAACGGGCTGTCGCCGGAACTGGACTGCCCCGCGAGCGCGCAGCTCGAATGCCTGCACCGGAAGAAGTGGGACCGTGCGTTCGTGAACCCGCGATTCGGCACCGACACGGACCGGCTGTTCGCGCCCGAATACCCGGTGTGGCTCGGTGCGGACAAGAAGCTCTCCGCCAACCCGCTCGCGCTGCCGGGCAAGGTGCAGGTGAGTGGGCACGTGAAAGTCGACGCACCGGACGTGAACGCCGTGCGCGTCCGTATCGACACCAGCGGCGGCATCTGCGAGCCGCTGACCGCGTGCGTGCTGACCGGTCCGACCGCGGCCCCGGAGTTCGTGTTCAGCACCGGCTAAAAACCTACCGCGTGGCGACGAGCAGAATGTAGAGCGGCACCCCGACGACGACACAGATCGCCAGGACGATGAGCACCTCGAACAGCACCACGAGCGACGCGCGGGCGAACGAGGTGGGGAGCATCCCGGCGCGGATGCCGGCGGCGATGCAAAACCAGACCGGCAGCGCGATCAGCGCGAGCAGCATCCCGACCGCCTCGTCGTCGATCGCCTCGATCGAGACCCTCATGAACCCGCCGAGGAACGACTGCGCGATCCAGTTGACGAACACGATGCCCATGCCCTTGCCCAACCCCGGCTCCGGGATCAGGCCGGCGTTCTTGGCCCGGCGCTCGCGCGGGCGGTCGTAGGCGTCCCAGCCCTCGTCATACTCGTCGTCGTCCTCGTCGTCCTCGTCGTAGCGGCGGCGCGGCTGCGGCTTCGGCAGGCTCTTGTTGGCGAACGACACGCCCCCGCGCAGGATCACGGACCCGATCAGCAGCCCCACGGGCAGCGCGATCAGAACGATGACTATTACAGCGATAGCGGCGTCTTCGCGCACGGCGGCCTCGATCTGACGGGTTCGGATGTGTTAACGCGACGAGCAACGAGCCGATTGTAACGCGGCACGCGCCGTGGACCAAACGAGAACCTGCGGGGCGCGCCAGCGCCACCGGCGCGGTCGGCACAACCGCAATCGCGGCGCGGGGTTGCGGCCCGTTTCGTGTTGACACGCCCCCTGCGGCCTTTAAGCTCAAGGAATGGTGACAGGTGCGGGCGGTCCCGCGCCATCTGTGTTCGGTGGCGTCACGTCCCGCAATCCGGT
The DNA here is from genome assembly GCA_005773755.1 of Planctomycetia bacterium. Classification (GTDB taxonomy): domain Bacteria; phylum Planctomycetota; class Planctomycetia; order Gemmatales; family Gemmataceae; genus Gemmata. The sequence continues at coordinate 8,332 of SXHE01000099.1, read as the reverse complement.
CCGCCCGCGACGAGGGTCCAATGGCCAAAGCGAAAGCGAAAGAGACCAGCCTCCCGCTGATCTTCGCGCTGGTGTTCTTCGTGCTCACCACCATCGCCTTCGGGGTGATGTGGTACCTGTCGTTCGCCGAGGTCGAGGGGGCGAAGGCCAACGAGAAGAAGGCCAAAGACGAACTGGCAAAGCCCCGCAGCGATTCGCGCGAGTCCGAGCTGAAGGCCCGCGTGTACCGGCTGTACCTCGGCTATGAGGAGACCGATGACAAATCGACGGTGGACGCCGAAAAGGGGTCGGCCACGGTATCCAACGAGGTGCAGAAGATCAACGAGGCCGTCGCCAAGAAGTTGGGCGTGGCCGACGCCGCGAGCCTGCCCGAGGAGTTCAAGTTCTGGGGCCTCGACAACGACAAGCGGGCCAAGTCGCCGCCGGCCGAGGCTCTGCTCGACCAGTACGCCAAGCTCCGCAACAAGGAGCCGGCGTATAAGGCCGCCGAGGACGAGCGCGACGCTTACAAGAAGCAGATCGAGGGGATGAAGGCCGCCGTCACCGCGCTGGCCGCGGTGCAGACGAAATACCAGGACCAGATCGACAAACTGCCGGCCGAGTTCAAGGCCGACCTGAAGAAGGTCACGGACACCTACAAACTCCGCACCGACCAGTACATCGCGGCCGAGGCCAATGCCAACAAGAAGATTACCGACATCACCGCGGAGCGCGACGCGTTCGAGGCCCAGACCCGCGTGATGAAGAAACAACTCGAGGCGCTGGCCTCGGACAACGACGCGCTGCGGAGCCGGGCCAACGCCGAGAACAAGGAGAAGTACACCTACGACGAGCCGCAGGGCAAGATCCTGCGCAAGCTGCCGGAGGGCGTGGTCGAGATCAGCCTCGGCTCCGCGGCCGGCGTGCGCCCGGGCCTGACGTTCACCGTGCTGCCCCCGGACTTCCCGCAGAAGGGCCGCCAGTCGCGGATGCGGATGCTCCGCACCCAGGACGCGAAGGGCGAGTACAAGTCGGTCGAGATGTTCGTGCCGAAGGGGTCGATCGAGGTGTACGAAGTCGTCGGCCCGAACCTGTCGCTGGCCCGCATCCAACCGGGCACCGAACTGGACCCGATCCGTGACGGCATCACCGTGGGCGACCTGATCTACAACTCCGTGTGGCGCAAGGGCGTGGCCGACCACATCGCCCTCATCGGCATCTTCGACGTCAACGGCGACGGCATCGACGACATCGAGAGCGTGGTCAAGGACCTGCGCAACATGGGCATTCCGGTCGATGCTTACTTCGACATGCGGAAGCGCGAGTGGGTGGGCGAGGTCACGGACAACACGCGGTACATCGTCGAAGGGTTCAAGCCGCTGCTGACCGGGACCGACCCGAACCGCGACGAGAAGAGCAAGCTGCTGGAGATCATCAACAACAAGGTGAAGGACGCCCGCTCGCGCGGCGTGGACCGGATCAACCACCGCGACTTCTTCAGCCGCATGGGGTACAAGTTCCGGCTCGACGTGCCCGAAGACAAGATCAACCAGGCCACGGCCCCGTACCTGAGCAACGTGGGCGTGGGCAACCCGGTCCCGCAGCCGCCGCCGAACCCGTAAGGTTCGATTCGGTTCACGCAAAGCCGCAGAGACGCAAAGAGGACAGAAGACAGTTCAAATCGAACTCTTCTCTCCTGTCCTCTTTGCGTCTCTGCGGCTTTGCGTGAGGTTCTTATTCTTCTCTTCCCATCACCAACTCCGTCGCGCCTTCGACCGCGAGGGCGACGGCGGCGTTACCGGGGGCGAGCCACTCGGTCAGCGCCCAACCGGGGCCGGTCAGTTGGGGGGCGCGCACCGCGTTCACGCGCGGCGGGCGCGCCGGGTCCAGTTCCACGTCGAACTCCGCCAGACAGCCGACGGTCGCACCGGCCGCCTTGATGACCGCTTCTTTGCACGTCCAGCCGCGGAAGAACGCGAGCGGGCGCTGCGCCTCCGGCAGCGCGCGGAACGCCGTCGCTTCCGCTGCTGAGAAGTACCGCGCCACCAGCCCCTCCGCGTCGTCCATCGCGCGAACGCACTCCACGTCCACGCCCACGCGCCGCCGCCCGGCGACCAGCACCAGCACGCCGTCGGTGTGGGTGATGTTGAAGTGCAGGGGCGCGTTCGTGCCCGCCAGGATGGGTTTTCCCGACGGCAGGTACACGAGTGGCACCGCGGCCGGGGCCGTGTCGAGCAGTTCGCCGAGCAGCCCGCGCAACAGCCCGCGGCCGATCACGAACTGTTCGCGCGCCTTCGCGATCCGGTAGCGCTCCGCGCGGACGCGCTCTTCGGGCGTGAGGCGGGTGAACAGCTCGTTCGGGTGAACCGGCGGGCGGGCCAGATCGACCACCCACGCGCACACCTCGTCGGCCCCCGGCGCACACGGGCGCTCCGGGCACACCGCCACCCGCACGCGAACGTCTTGAACCGCCCCGGTTGCCATGCCTCGTCACTTTGCTCTTTGCAACTGCGCCGCGCCACGCTATTCCGCGCGGTCATGAACACACTCATTTTCGCCGCGGCGCTGGCCATCGGCCAGCCGCCGGTTCCCGCGAAGCCGCAAACGTCGCTGACCAGCCCCGCGCCGGTCGCGGCGAAGGGCGACGTAAAGGCCGGGCCGCCGCTGGCACACGCCTTCGAGCTGGCTCACACCGGCGCGGGGACACTCACGATAACAAAAGTCGAGGCCGGGTGCGGCTGTTTGCGCCAGGGGCTGGGCACACTCACCCTTCAACCGGGCGAGAAAACGCGGCTCGCGCTCGAGGTCAACACGCTCACGCAGCCGGACGGCCCGAACCGGTGGCAGGTCCTGGTTTCTTACAAGATCGAGTCGCCCGGTGTGCCGGCGGAGGCGGGCGAGCTGCTCCTCCAGATCACCGCGACGCTGTCGCGCGAGGTCGCCGTGAGTCCGCCGCAGGTGGCGTTCTCGACGACCGGCGAGGCGAGCCAGGCGCTCGTCGTGACCGACAAGCGCGGGAAGCCGCTGACCGTGGTGAAGGCGGTGTCTTCGGCGGCGCACCTGACGGTCGAGGTCGCCCCGGCCGGCGGGACGCCGCGCGCGCAGGCGGTTACGGTCAAGTTGGCCGCGAACGCCCCGGCGGGCCACCGCGACGAGCTGGTGACACTGTACACCGACGACCCGGAGTACGCGGAGCTGCGCGTCCCGGTACGGGTGCTCAAGCGGGCCGCGGCGGCCGTAACCGCGACCCCGGACGCGATCACCGTGCGGCTCGCGACCGGGCAGACCGAAGGCTCCGCGCTGGTGCAACTGCGCGCGCCCGACGGCAAGCCGGTGAGCGTGACCGGCGCGGAGAGCGATCTGCCGGGGGTTCAGGTGAAGTGGTCGAGCGGCAGCGGCGCGGTGCAGACGGTGCGCGTGACGATCCCGGAGGCCGTGGCCGCGAAGCCGGGCCGCTGCACCGTGCGCGTGCGACTGAGCGAACCGGGCGGCGAGGTATCCATTCCGGTGTCGTGGAGCGGAACGAAGTAGGCCGAAGAACGAAAATCGGGGGGCGAAGCGGGCGCGGGTGTGAGTAAAATAGGACGACCGATTCGACCCCGACAGGAGGTTGTGAACCTTGGACGGCCAGCCGATCGAGCGCGGGCAGCGGCTTTCGCGGGCCGCGGCCCAGCGATTGAGCCTGTACCTGCGGTGCGTGGCCGGTTGGCCCACGGACGGGGACAAAATGGTGCCCAGCCGCCGCATCGCCGACGCCGTCGGGGTCAGCGACGCGCAGGTGCGCCGCGACCTGGCCGCGCTGGGGCACCTGGGGCAGCGCGGGATCGGCTACGACGCGAAAGAGCTGGCCGCCGCGATCCGCACCGCGCTGGGCATCGACCGCGGCTGGCGGGCCGTACTGGTCGGTGCCGGCAACCTCGGCCGCGCGCTTCTCAAGTATCAGGGGTTCCGCGCGCAGGGCTTCGACATCGTGGCCCTGTTCGACTGCGACGCCGCAAAGGTGGGGCAAGAGGTCGCCGGACTGAAAGTGGAAGCGGCCTCGACCATCGCGGCGCGCGTGACCGAACTGAACGCGGAACTCGGCGTGCTGACGGTTCCGGCCGAAGCCGCGCACGCGGTCGCTGCGGCGCTGACCGAGGCCGGCGTTCGTGGCATCCTGAACTTCGCCCCGGTCGTGTTGAAACTGCCCAAGCAGGTCCGCCTCGTCACCGTCGATCTCGCCATCCAGTTGGAACAGTTGGCGTTTCGGGTCCAGCACGGCGACGACGACGACGAGTAGGTCGCGAAGCCGCAAGCGACTGGTGTGCGTGAGAACCCATCTCATCTCGATTTTCCAGCACTTTCGCGCGCCGCCCGCGCGTCAGAAGTTCCTAAGACATCCTCGTTCGCCACAGCTCAAACGAGGAGGTTTCCGTGCAAGGCAACACCGACATCATCGAATCCCTCAACCGCGCGCTCACCATCGAGCTGACCGCGATCAACCAGTACTTCGTCCAGTCGAAGATGTGCAAGAACTGGGGCTTCCTGAAGCTCGCCAAGAAGCACTGGGAAGAGTCGATGGGCGAGATGAAGCACGCGGACAAACTGATCGACCGCATCCTGTTCCTGGAGGGCGTGCCGAACATTGCCCGGTACGACGTGATCCGCGTCGGGGGCGACGTGAAGGAGCAGTTCGAGAACGACCTGAAGCTCGAGACGAGCGGGGTCGCGGCGTACAACGAACTGGTGAACCAGAGCATCCAGCTCAAGGACAACGGCACGCACGCGCTGGCCCTGGCGATCCTGACGGATTCCGAGGAGCACGTGGACTGGCTGGAAACGCAACTGGGGCTGATCGCGAGCGTCGGGTTGCAGAACTACCTGGCCGAGCACATGTTCGAGGAAGGCGCGTAAACGGCGAGGTACAGGGCCAGTTCCTTGTGGCAGCAGGTGCAGCCGTCGCCGGCCTCGGTCACCTGCCGCACGTCCCTGATCGTGCGCAGGCCGAGTTGCACGATCGAGGTGATGAGCGTCTGCTCGGTCACGCCCAGGCACCGGCACACGACGCGCTCCGGGCAACTGCCAACGGTCGCGCACGACCGGCACGCACCGGCGCAATCTTCGGTTTCCGGTGATGTTTGTGGCAGTTCCATTGCGGAAGCGGTTACAGGCGGGATGTTGAGATTCAGTCTCAATACATCCTAACCGCGCCCTTTCCGCGCATCAAGAGCGCCGCGCGGAAAAAACCAAGGTTCACCGTCGAGAGCACAGAGGCCGCGAAGAAAGGCAGAAGAGTATTGACAGGATGAACAGGATGAAACACGATGCAGAGCAAAGGAACTCAACTCTTCATCCTGTTTTGATCCTGTTCATCCTGTCAATACTCTTCTGCTTTCCGCTGGTGGTCACTTCATTTGCTTGATCCACGTCTCGATCAGCTTCACCGCGGGTTCGTCCACCACATTGGAGGCGATGTGCGGCATCCGCCCGAGGCCGGTCAGCGTCATGCGGTGGTAGATCATCGACCGCTTCGGATCGCCGGGCACCAGGATGCGCGGGTCTTTCAGGTCGAACGTGCCCTGCCCCGGCTTCACGTCGATCACGCCCAGGTCTTTCACCGGTAGCGTGTTGAGCAGTTGGAACTCGGCGTTGCCGCCGCCCCACTTGCGGTGGCAGTGGCTACAGTTCGCTTGCAGGTAGCCGCGGGCGCGGTCCTCGATGCTGGCCTTCTCGTCGCGGTAGTCGGCCAGCTTCGCCAGCTTGTCCGGTGCGGCGGGCAGCTTCTTGGAGAAGAGGCCGATGTGGTCGAGGGTGGCGAGCTGGTTGGCGACCGTGCCGCCGTAGTCGTGGTCGCGGTTCATCTGCGCGGTGTTGATGCCCAGCGCGTACTTGGCCGTGACCGTGTGGCAAATGTTGCACTCGGCCCGGCTGGGGAAGTGCCACTTCTGCTTCTTCTCGCCGGCCGCGGTCTTGATCGTGTACTCGCGGTCCACGCCGTTCTTGTCGGCCAGTTCCGCGTCGGTCTGCTCGTCGTTCCAGATGTAGGTGTAGCCGCTCCACACCTGATCGCCGTACTCTTCCGTGCCGCCTAGCACGCTGACGACGAAGATGCGGGTTTCGAGCCGCCGCTTTACGCCGGGAGCGGTCTCGAGGAAGAACGTCTTCACGGTCACGGTGCCGTTGGGGAACCGCCAGCCGGGGACCGACCCCGGCGCGGGCTGGGGGTACGTCAGCGTCTCGAACTCGATCTGCCCGTTGCCCGGCACCGCGATGAACCGCTCCTTCGTCGCGCCGTCGGACCACAGCTCGGAGTTCACCGAGTACGGGATCAGCCCCCTCGCGGGGGTGTGCTTGGCGGTGTCGCTGAACAGCCCGGTCTGGCTCAGCTTGCGCGGGAACTCACCGACCGGCTCGACCTTCGGGGCCGGTTCGAGCTGATAGATGCCCCCGTCGATGAAGTTGAGCGCGTACACCTCGCCCTTGTGGTCCTGCGCCCACGCGACGATGCGGAGGTTGGTCTTCGCCAGCTCCTTGTGCTCCAACACCTTCTTTTCCTTCACATCGTAGCGGAGCATCCACACGCGGCCGGTGTCGAAGTCGCCGTAGACGTACGCGCCGCGCAGCGCGGGCTGTTTGTTGCCCCGGTACACGAACCCGCCGGTGATCGACCGGGCCTCGGTGTGGTGGTGCTCGACGATCGGTTTCAGGATCTCCGTCGGCCCCTTCTTGCGCTCCGGGCGGAACGGGTGCGACCCTTCGTTCACGCTCCAGCCGTAGTTGCCGCCCTTCTGGATCAGGTAAACGGACTCCCACAGGTCTTGACCGATCTCGCCGGCCCACAGGTTGCCGGTGGGCATGTCAAAGTTGATCTTCCACGCCTGGCGGATGCCGTAGGCCCAGACCTCGCCGCGCGCGCCCTTCGTGCCCACAAACGGGTTATCCTTCGGGACGCTGTACCCCTTCCCCTCGTCGGGCTTGTCCACGTCGATGCGGAGGATTTTGCCGAGCACGGTGCCGAGGTTCTGACCGGTTTCGAGGCTGTCCGCGATGCCGCTCCCGTCGCCCGTCGAGATGTAGAGTAACCCGCCAGGGCCGAACCGCAGGCAGCCGCCGTTGTGCCCGCCGTTGGGCCAGGTGATGATGGTCTTCGCGGTGGCCGGGTCCGCGGTCATCGTCTTGCGGTCGACCGTGTACCGTACGACGCGCGTGCCGTCCGGCGTCTCCTTGCTCCCGTCCGGCACCTCGCTCAGGTAGATGTAGCCGTTCTCGATGAACTTCGGGTGCAAGACCGCGCCGTAGATGGTGTGTTTCACGTCCAGGATCAGCTTCTTTTCGGCCTTCGCCGGGTCCATGTCGAGCGCGTACACCTTGCCCGGGCGCTCCGCGACCAGCCACGTCTGGGTGTCCGGGATCGCGACGATCTCCAGCGCCTCAAAGAAGCTCACCTTCGGGTACACCTTCTTGACCGTGTACGGGTTGGGCGGCTCCGGCGAGCCGACCAGCTTGGAGGTGGTCCACGGCTCGCGCTTGTCGATGCCCGTCGCTTTGCGCTCCGCGGCAACCGGCTTCGTGTCTGGGGACGGGGTCGCGGTGCTGGAAGGAGGTGCGAAGACGAGCGCCGCGCCGGTAAACCCGGCCACGGCGACGACCGACCACAACATGCCACGCATGGGAGAGAACCTCTTGGGTGAGGGGAAGTGCGGACACTGTAACCAATGCGCGGCGCGGATGCACGCCTACAATTCCCCCATGCAATCTGTTCCCACGAATCTGATCACCGGGTTCCTCGGCGTCGGCAAAACCACGGCCGTGATCGATCTGCTCCAGCGCAAGGCCGCGGGTTCGCGCTGGGCCGTGCTGGTGAACGAGTACGGCGCGGTCAGCATCGACGACGCGCTGATCGAGGGGAGCGCGCCGGACGGCGTGACGGTGAAGGAGGTGGGCGGCGGGTGCGTGTGCTGCGCCGCGGCCCCGTTCCTGCCGGTCGCCATTCACTTCCTGTTGCTCGAAGCCCGCCCGGAACGGCTCATCATCGAGACGACCGGCCTGGGCCACCCGGCGCGGCTGCTCGACTCGCTCCGCATGAGCTACCACGGCCGGCTCGACGTGCGCGCCACCATTGGTATTGTCGATCCGACCGACTTCGCGAAGCCGGAGATGAAGGAGAACCCGGTCTTCGTCGATCAGATCCAGATGGCCGACGTGCTGGTGATGAACAAGCTCGACACCGCGCCGGCGGAGTTGGTGCGCGACTTCCAGACGTGGGCCAACGGGCTGTTCCCGCCGAAACTGCTGATCGCCGGCACCACCCACGGCCGCCTCGATCCCGACTGGCTGGACTTGAGTTCGAGTGACGAGCGGAAGCCACTGTTTC
>SXHE01000098.1 GCA_005773755.1 Planctomycetia bacterium | reverse complement strand
CGAAGCCCGAACCCGTGATCGCACCGGTGGCCGCACCCTCGTAGCTCGCGAAGCCGCAAGCGGCGAAACCATGACAGCGCCGCAACACGTCCTCTTCGTTACTGGAAAGCTGGCGGAGCCGGCGCTTCGGCGCGTGGTCGCGGACCTCGCGCCGAAGGCCGCCTTCGAGGCGCACGTCGCGGTGCTGCCGATCACCGTTGCGGCCCTGATGACGACCAACTGGGTCGCGCGCCACCTCCCGCAACTGCCCCCGAACCTGAATCGCGTCGTGCTGCCGGGCTACTGCCGCGGCGAAGTGGAAGAGGTGTCGCAAGCCACCGGCGCGCCGGCCGAGCGCGGCCCGCTCGACCTGCGCGACCTGCCCGAACACTTCGGCAAGAAGTCCGGCCCGCCGCCGGGCTACGGCGCGTTCGACATCGAGATTCTGGCCGAGATCAACCACGCCCCGCGCAAGTCGCTCGACGCGATCCGCGCCGAAGCCGCGCGCTACCGCGCCGGCGGCGCGGACCTGATCGACCTGGGCTGCGACCCCGGCCCGCCGTGGCCCGGTGTCGCCGATACCGTGCGCGCGCTAGTGGCAGACGGCCTGCGCGTTTCCATCGACAGCTTCAACCCGGACGAAGTGGACGCCGCGCTCGCCAACGGTGCGGAACTGGTGCTGAGCGTGAACGGCACGAACGTCGCGCACGCGCGGCGCTGGCACGCGCTCTACCCTGCGGCCGAAGTGGTGGCGATCCCCGACACGCCCAGCGACCTCGACTCGCTCGCGCGCACCGTGGATGTGCTACGCGACATCGGCGCGAAACACCGGCTCGACCCGATCCTGGAACCCATCGGTTTCGGGTTCGCGGCGTCGCTGGGCCGGTACATTGATACGCGCCGCCGGTTCCCCGACGCGGAACTGATGATGGGCGTCGGCAACCTCACCGAACTGACCGACGCGGACACCGGCGGCGTGAACGTCCTGCTCGCCGGATTCTGTCAAGAGGTCGGTGTGCGCAGCGTGCTGACGACGGAAGTGATTAACTGGGCACGGTCCGCGGTAAAAGAGTTCGACCTCGCGCGGCGGCTCGTGTTCCACGCGGTTCGCGAGAAGGTGTTGCCCAAGCGCCTCGAACCGAACCTCGTGATGCTCCGCGACCCCAAGTTGTACGAGCAGGGCGAAGACGCGCTAGAGGAACTGGCGCGGCGCGTGACCGACCGGAACTACCGCGTCTTCGCGGAGCGCGGCGAGCTGCACGTTCTGAACGGCAGCGTGTACCTGCGCGGCACGGACCCGTTCGTGCTGTTCGCACAACTCGCGGCGGCCGACGCGAAGCTCGACCCGGCGCACGCCTTCTACCTGGGTTACGAGTTCGCGAAGGCCGTCACCGCGCTGACGCTGGGCAAGAGCTACACGCAGGACCAAGCACTGCGCTGGGGCTTCCTCACCGTGCCCGAAGTGAGCCACCGCGGGGGGTGAGCGGGCGGTTTGGCTTGGCCCTCTCGAACGTCTGCCGTAGACTGGGGGAAACTGGTGCGGCCCGTGCGGGCCGCGGTCATTCCCCTCTCCACCAACGGGACACCCCATGCGCTTGCTCTGCGCCGCCGCGCTGTCTCTGTCGTTCGGGCTGTGGCTCGCCTACGCCGAAGACAAGAAGCCGGCCGACCCGAAGAACGAACGGGCCACCAAGCTCGCCAGCGTCAAGAAGACCTTCGAGGAAGAGAACAAGGAACTGATCGCGCGGCTCCAGAAGGCGGAAACGCCGGTGGACGCGCGCAATATTCAGGCCGAGATGCGCGAACTGGCGATCGTCACCGCGAGCAAGCTGCTCAAGGTCGCGGAGGGCGACCCGAAGGACGACACCGCGTTCGAGGCCGTGTCGTTCCTGCTCCAGACGTGCGGCAAGGTCGGCGCGACCGGGCCGGACGTCGAGAAGGCCGTCGGCATCATCGCCGAGCACCACGTCGCCAACGCGAAGGTGAAGGAGTTCCTGATCCCCGCGATGCGGATGGGCGCGGCCGGCGAGAAGCTGCTCAAGGCCGTGGGCGAGAAGGCAACGGACAAGGACGCGAAGGGCCTGGCCCTGTTCCTCCGCGGCTACATGATCGGCCAGAAGCTCGACGACGAGGAAGACGAGAAGGTCGTGGCCGCGCTCGTGAAGGAAGCGACCGCGCTGCTGGAAGAGGCCGCGAAGGTGGCCCCGGACGTCAAGGTCGGCAGCGGCACCAAGACCATCGCCGCGTTCGCCAAGTCCGAGATCGAGGGCATGCAGGCCATCGCGAACCTGGGCGTCGGCAAACCGGCCCCGGAGGTCGAGTCGCTGCTGCTCGACGGCAAGAAGACCAAGCTTTCGGACTACAAGGGCAAGGTCGTGCTGCTCGACGTGTGGGCCACCTGGTGCGGGCCGTGCGTGGCGATGATCCCGCACGAGCGCGATCTGGTGAAGAAGCTCAAGGACAAGCCGTTCACCCTGGTCAGCGTGAGCGTGGACGACAAGAAGGAGACGCTGCAGAAGTTCATGGAGAAGCAGGAGATGCCGTGGGTCCACTGGTGGGACAACGGTCAGGAGAACAAGGTGATGAAGCTGTACCGGGTGAAGGCGTTCCCGACGATGTACCTGATCGACCACACCGGCGTGATCCGGCACAAGTGGGTCGGCAGCCCCGGCAACGACAAGCTCGACGCCGCCATCGAAGCGCTGGTCAAGGCCGCGGAGAAGGCGAAGGGCTGACGCACGCTGTCGGTTCCCGGGGCCGTTCCGCGTGTCACACGGGACGGCCCCGTTTCGTATGCTGGGTCGTATCCGCCTCTTCACGGAGCCTCTTCCATGACCAAAACGCGCACGCTTCTCCTCCTCGCAATCGTCGCCGTCGGCGTGATGACCGCGCTGGCGCAGAAGGAATACAAGAGCGGGATCGTGTTCCCGGAGCCGGCGGTCGTCACGCCCGGCAAGACCGATCACGAGCCGCCCTCGGACGCGGTCGTCCTCTTCGACGGCAAAGACCTGTCGAAGTGGAAGGGCGGCGAGAAGTGGGAGATCAAGGACGGCTACGCGGTGGTGAAGGGCGGCGACATCACCACGAAGGACTCGTTCGGCGACTATCAGCTTCACATCGAGTTCGCCACGCCCGAAGTGGTGAAGGGCAGCGGCCAGGGCCGCGGGAACAGCGGCGTGTTCCTCGCCAACCGCTACGAGGTGCAGGTGCTCGACTCGTTCGACAACAAGACGTACTTCGACGGCCAGTGCGGGAGCCTGTACAAGCAGACGCCGCCGATGGTGAACGCCTGCCGCAAGCCGGGCGAGTGGCAGAGCTACGACATCCTGTTCACCGCCCCGCGGTTCGACGAGGGCGCGAAGGACGTGAAGGTGCTGAAACCGGGTTACGTCACGGTGATCCACAACGGCGTGTGCGTTCAGAACCACTTCGAGCTGCTCGGCAACACCAACTACGACAAGCCGCCCGCGTACGAGAAGCACCCGCTGAAGCAGCCGATCCGGTTGCAGAACCACGGCGACCTCGTGAAGTACCGCAACATCTGGATCCGCGAGATCAAGCCGCTCGAAGGGAAGAAGCCGCAATGAGTGCGCCCGCATCGCGAACCCGGTTCGTCGTGCCCGTGCTGTGCGTGGGCGCGATCGTCGCCCTCGTGGTGGGCGTGGCATGGCGGGCCAACCGCACCATCGTGCCGCAGCTCGAGGCGGACCGCGACCTGAACGCGCGCGAGACGAAGGTGCGAGTCGACGAGTTGAACGCGCTCAAGCTGGGCGACTGGGACGCGTTCGACCGCACCGCGCCCGACCGCAAGGCGCTGGCCGACAAAGACGCACCGAGCCGCGCCGCGCTGATCGAGGCCGAAGAGAAGTGGGCCGCTACCACGCTCGCGTTCCTCTGGTTTCAGGACTCGAAGAACAGGCGAAACCTACTAGCTGGCGAGCGACCCGCGCGCACGAACTGGCGTTTGGTCGAGCAACAGCTGCTCGCCTTGAACGCAATCGATCGTACCGATGGGCGGTTCAAGAGAACTCGTCAGAACCTGCTTGATTCGGCGCACGGTGAAGTAGTCGAGGATGTGGCGGCCCACCACGCGGCCAAACACTTCCACCGCGCGCACGGGATCGCGCGGAAGCACGCGGTCGAGTGGAACGCCACCGCGACGCTGCTCGGCCCGGACGAGGTGGCGAAGCTCGACGCGCTGCGCAAGAAGTGCGCCGCGCTCGCGAAGCCCGACGTGCCCGACCCGGACCCGGCCGACGAACCGGACGTCGCCCCGCCCCCGCGCCCGAAAGGCTAGCCGGGCGACGGAGGCGTTGGCGTGCTCGTCTCCGTCCCGCGCGCGTCGCGCGGGCGCTCGTGCGTGATCAGCCGCGCGGTGCGG
>SXHE01000097.1 GCA_005773755.1 Planctomycetia bacterium | reverse complement strand
TGATCCTGTTCCCGCTGCTGCGGCCGGAGGAATCGGCGGTCATCAAGGACTATCGGTACGACGCCGCGCGCCGGGCGCTGGCGATCCGGTTCCCGAACAACACGGTCTACGAATATCAGGATGTACCGGAGGCCGTGAAGCTGGACCTCGACGCGGCCCCGTCGCAGGGCAAGTTCTTCAACGCCCAGATTCGCAGCGAGTACAAGTCGCGCCAGGTGCTATGAGTCGGTCGCGGTGCCGCGCGACCCCGTCACCGGGTCGCGCGGATCACTTCGCGGATGTACTGGCGCTGGGTGCAGCGGGCGATGCCCTCGTACCGGCCGACGGTCTCCACCGTGGCGAACCCCAACCGGCGTAGGGCGCACTCCGCCCAACCGCGGCTGATGGCGCACCAGGAACGCCCCTCTTCCTTGTTGCTCAGCGCGATCACCGGCTGCTCGTCCGCGCCGGGAAACGGCAGGTCGATGGTCAGCATCAGCGTGCCCCGGCACACGCTCGCCAGCGCGTTGAGCGCCGCGAACGGCGAGAACAGGTGGAGCAGCAGGTCGCCGGCGTAGACCAGATCGAACGGCTCGCCGACCTTCTCAAGCGACACATCGTAAACCGGGCAGTAGCACCGGCGCACCCGCGACTTGAGGGCCGCGTGGCAGAACCGGAACGGGCCGTCGAGGTGCCGCTCGTACGCCTGCTCGACAGACGAAGCGTGGTGGTGGCGGACCACGTCCGCGACGATCGCCTCGCGCTCCGAGTAGATCATGTCCCAGGCGGCGAGTGAGGGCAGTTCGACCGACGTGGTGGCCGCGCCGCGGCGCTCGAACTCGAACGCGAAGAACCCGGTCGCGGAGCCGACGTCCAGCGCGCGCATTCCCGACATGTTGGCGGGGAAGTCGAACGCCGGCAACTGGTCGCGGAAGTCGTAATCGCCGGGCGTGACCAGCCCGTTGCCGAGGTCGATGGTGTGGTACCAGTAGTAGTGTTCGAGGCCGGTGTGCCCCAACTCGCGGGTGCGGGCGCGGAACGCCTCGGCCTGACGCTGGTAGCTCGCGTCCGCGGTCGCGACCGTGCGGGCGAGCACGGCTTCGGGCGATTCGGCCGGTGTCGCGCGTCGGCCCGCGACCTTCCGCCCGACGCGACGGAACAGCCCGCCGAATCCTTCGTCCGCGAACACGCGGGCCGCACGATAGATCACTTGCATGGTTCCTCACCCGCCGCGCGGTGGCTCGAATATCAGAGAATGCTGAGGAGTACCGCCGGGCGAAGAAGCGGTCAAGGCGGATCGCGAGTGGGCGCGGATTCCCGGTTCTTCCTTGCCCCGCGCCACCCGTTCCGGCATCTTGCTCTTCATCCCTCCTCGCCGAGTTCTCCGTTATGAACCTGCCCGCCGTCTCCTCTCGCGGTCGCAACCTCGCGCTGCTGGCCGCCCTCCTGGGCTGGATGTTCGACGGCATGGAGATGGGCCTGTTCCCGCTGGTCGGGAAGGACGCCCTCGGCGAGTGGCTGCGCGTCACGAACCCGGCCGACCCGACGACGACCATCCCGGACAAGCCGCAGGTCGATAAGTGGTATGGCATCGTGCTCGCGTGCTTCCTCGTTGGGGCAGCGACCGGGGGCGTGTTGTTCGGCTGGCTGGGCGACAAGATCGGCCGCGTGCGCGCGATGACCGTGAGCATACTCGTGTACTCGCTGTGCAGCGGGCTGAGTGCCGCGTCGCAGTCGCCGGAACAACTCGCGGTGCTACGCTTCCTCGGCGCGCTGGGCATGGGCGGCGAGTGGGCGCTGGGCGTGGCGCTGGTGATGGAACTGTGGCCCGGCACATCGCGCACACTGCTGGCCGGTCTGATCGGGGCGTTCGGCAACCTCGGCTACTTGATCTGTGGCGCGATCGCGTACTCGCTCAACCCGGACCGCACTTCGACGGCACAAATCCAGAGCTGGCTCACGGGCGTCGGCGTTCCGGCGGATTGGGCCTCGGACCTCACCGCGAACCGCAACTGGCGGCTGCTGTTCCTGCTGGGCGCGGTGCCGGCGCTACTCACGATGGTCATTCGCCTGTTCGTGCCAGAGTCGGACAAGTGGACGAAGGAGAAAGAAGCGGGCAAGGCGTCGCACTGGGCCGAAACCGACCTGATCGCGGTGCTGATCGGGTGCGCCGCTGCGCTGGGGGTGATCGCGCTGTGGGCGGTTGAGAAGGACAAACTCGCGTTCGGGGTGCGCGTCGCCGGGTCGGTGGTGGGTCTGGTGCTGGTCGTCGTCGGCTACCTGTACCCCGCGCGCGGCTACCTCAGGCGCAGCGGGTTGTCGCCAGAAGTGCGCCGCCGCACGCTCGGCCGAATGCTGCTCGCGGCCGGAATCAGCGGCGTGCCGCTGTTGGGCACCTGGGCCGGGCTGATGTGGATGTACATGTGGGTGAGCGACCTGCCCAACGGGAAGGTGTACGACGCGAAGCCGCTGATGCAGATGTACTCGTCCGTCGGGGCCGCGATCGGCTGTATGATCGGCGCGCTGCTGTGTGCGCCCCTCGGCCGACGGCCGGTGTACGCGGTGCTGTGTCTACTGTCGATGGCGTCGATGATCGCGTTCTACCGGCTGAACAACGAGTACAACACCGCGTTCTTGCTCTCGGCGGGTTTGCTCGGACTGATCTCGGCGTCGTTCTACGGATGGCTGCCGCTGTACCTGCCCGAACTGTTCCCGACGGCGGTGCGCGCGACCGGCCAGGGCTTCGGGTTCAACTTCGGGCGCATCATCGCCGCGGCCGGCAACCTCCAGATGGCGAACCTGCTCCGCGCGTTCGACGACGACTACGCACAAGCGTGCGCGCTGGTCGCCGGCGTGTACATCGTGGGACTGGTGCTGATCGCGATCGCGCCCGAAACGAAGGGCAAAGAGCTGCCGGAGTGAAGG
>SXHE01000096.1 GCA_005773755.1 Planctomycetia bacterium | reverse complement strand
GTGGCCGGTGTCAGCCGGCCGGTACATCCGTGATGCCCTCACCGGCCGGCTGACACCGGCCGTTCGCCGGATTACCCATGTCTCAGCCGCCGCCGCTTCCGCCTTCCGATGCGCCCCCGCCGCTGCCGACGGCCACCAAGCCGGCGGAGGAGCGCGAGCCGTCGCTTTCCAAAGCGCCGCCGAAGGGGAAGCTGTTCCCGTGCAACAACTGCGGTGCTAAGGTCGAGTTCAACCCGCGCGAGCGCGCGCTCAAGTGCCCGTACTGCGGCCACACGTCGAAGGTTGAAGACGACGGCGGCGAGGTCGAGGAGCGTGACTTCAACGAGTACGCCAGCAAGCTCGTGAAGGGCGCGGTTCGCGGCATCGAGGGGCGCAGCACGCAGACCAAGTGCAGCGGCTGCGGGGCAATGGTGCTGCTCGAAGACAAGGTCGTTACCGAACAGTGCCCGTTCTGCAGCACGCATCTCGACCACCAGCCGGAAGCCGTGGAGGGGATGCTACCGCCGGAGTCGCTGATCCCGTTTCGCGTCGACCTGCGGCACGCGCGCGAGTCGTTCGACAAGTGGCTCGGCAAGCTGTGGTTCGCGCCGACCGAGTTGAAGAAGGTCGCCAACCTCGGCCAGCTCCAGGGCGTGTACATCCCGTACTGGACGTACGACGCGATGACCTACACGAAGTACCGCGGGATGCGCGGCGACAACTACCAGGAGACCGAGTACTACACCGAGCGCGACGCCAACGGTAACACCGTGCAGCGGTCGCGCACGGTCACGAAGACCAACTGGTATCACGTCTCCGGCGAGGTGCAGCACTTCTTCGACGACCTTCTCGTCTGCGGGTCGAAGAGCGTGCCGCCGCACCTGATCCGCGGGATGGAGCCGTGGGACACGGGCGAACTGGAGCCGTTCCAGGACTCGTTCCTCGCCGGGTTGAAGACCGAGCGCTACGCGGTCGATCTGAAGGCCGGGTTGGTGATCGCGAAGGACATGATGGAGCCGACCATCGTGAACCTGATCCGGCGCGACATCGGCGGCGACCACCAGCGCATCGAGAGCACCGACACGCGGTATCTGGGCGTCACGTTCAAGCACTGCCTGCTACCTGTGTGGCTCGCCAACTACCGCTACCACGAGAAGCTGTTCCAGATTCTGATCAACGGGCGCACGGGCAAGGTGTCCGGGGAGCGGCCGTGGAGCTGGATGAAGATCGGCCTGCTGGTCGGCGCGATCCTGCTCGCGCTCGCGCTGCTCATCGTCGGCATCGTGATGGTGCAGAAGGGCAGCAGCGACAGCGGCGAACCGCAGCAATCGGCCCCGCGGCAGAACAAGGGCAAGAAGGCGGAAGCCCGGCTATGGTTGCTGGACGACGGGGGCCGCGGCGTGCCCGGCCGAGCCGACCCGCACCAGGACGTAGTTCTCGGTGCGCAAGAGCAGATCGCCGGTCACGACCCGCGCGGCGCTGGCGTGTTGTACGACGATTGCGCCTGGGTGCGGCGGCCCCCTGGTGCAGAGGTCGGAAGCCGGGAAGTTGACAAGCTCGAATTGCCAGAGCCGCTGCGGGGTCGCCACTCGGATGCGGTGCCGTCGCGCGTGCAGCATGACCACACCTGACCGGACCCAAGCCAGCTCCTCCGTACCCAGTTCGAGTACGACTTGGCTCGGCGGCTCGGACTGTAGACGAGAAACGATTCGCCGCACCTCTGTGCTATTCCATTCAGCGGAGAGTTTCGACTCCGCCGATCCCACCTTCCGATCGACCTGATAGTTCGTGGTGCAGACCGCGAGCGCCGCGGCTACGCCCGCGGCACACGTACGGCGCAGTCGGCCGTGCCACGCCCAGTCTTTCACCGGCGTGCGGGCGGCAACACACACACACCGAGTGCGAATAGCGGGGCCGTCGTGCTCAGCGCCTTCCAGACGGCATACTTCGCGGACGGATTCACCGCCACGAGCACAAACGGCACAACCATGAGGGCGGTCACCGCCCCAAACTCTGCGACATTGTGGCCCGCACGCCAGACCCGCACCCAGCCGACGTAGGAGAGGGAGTAACACACGCAGGGAAACCAGAGCTGGCTCCACCTCACCGATGGGTGGGTGTGAATCGACCACGGTGCCGTGAGAACGTTCGTAATGGGGAGCCAGCCCCACTCGATCTGTTTCCCCAACTGGCCGGCCCGTTCCGCCACGGCCGCAGCGCTAGCGCACGCCGCCGGGTTCACGAGCAGTGCGAGCATCGGCACTACCACAAGCGCGGCGGCGCGCCCCCACCCGATCCGCCCGCTCAATCGCGCCGCCAAGGCCGCGGCACCTGCCGCGCCCGCCATCAGCGGGGCGAACTCCGTGTACAGGGCGAACCCGAGCACGAACAGCACACAAACGTGAACCTGCATCCGCGGCCGACGCGCGGCCTGGCCCACCGCGGCAACGAACGCGACGAGTACGGGGATGAACAGCGCGTGCGACAGGTAGCTGAGCGTGGCGAGAATGTTCGCGCCCGGTGCCAGCGCGCAAACGAGTGCGCTGAGGCCCGCGGTGCGCCCGAACAGCCCGACCCGCGGCGCGAGCAGCCGAACCGCGGGAACCGACAGGGCCGCCAACAGGAAGATGGTCGGGAAGAACATCTCCAGCGCGTCCCGGCCGGCCGTGAGCGCGAAGAAGCCGTGGAGAACCGACTGGCCGAGCCGGTCGCCCTTGAACGTCATTGCGATGGCAACAACCGGGCGCTCTCCGATCTGGGGCCACGTCATCCCGAACGGCTCGTCCATAAGGTACTGGGCGAGAACGACGTAGTTGAACTGGTCCGATTGCAACTGCCCCCGGTAGTTCTCGATACCGCGCAGGAGCGCACCTGAGCCGAGCAGGAGGTACGCAGTGGTGCTCAGCAATACGACACGCTTCGGGATCGCCCGGAGTGAGGCGCGCCCGGCGGGGTGTGCGATGAACAGTGTCAACAGCGCGCCGAACCCGGCCCAGTACCACGGCACCGAGCGCGCGAGCGGCAGGTTCGCGTACACGGTAACGTTTTGCAGCGGCACCACGATCGCCGCCAGGCCGATGAAGGGCACCCAGAGCCAGTCCGGACCGCGCAGCGCGCGGCCGCCGCGCATGAGCCAATAGACCGGCGCGCCGACCACCCACGGGGTAAAGAACGCGACCGCGAAGCACCAGGCGGTGAGCACAGCGAGACCCTCGAGCGATAATGGTCATCGGCCCGACCCGCGAGCGCGCATCGCTCGATCCAGAACGAGTGTGACAGCAGTTCGGCGAGCTCCGCGGGTTGTGCGGGTTGTGCGGGTCGTGCCGGTTCCGCTACAAACTGCCTGTCGGCAACTCTTCACCACCCAGGAGCGGACATGGCCGGGCGAATCGTGATGCGGACGGGCGAGGCGCTCGTCGAGGGCGACAAAGATTACCTGTGCGCCGAACCGGAGATCGTCATCGGTGAACTCGACGGGCCGGTCGGCACCGCGCTCGCCACTCTGATCGGCGATCAGGTGAAGGGCCACACGCGCGTTTTCGCCATCCTCAACAGCGACGTACAGGTGAAGCCCGCGACGCTCATGGTGAGCAAGGTCACGGTCACGAACTCGCGCTACACGAGCATCCTGATGGGCAGCGTTCAGGCCGGCATCGCCAACGGGGTGCTGGACGCGGTGCGCGAGGGGATCATTCCCAAGAAGAAGGCCAACGACCTGGGTATCATCTACAGCGTGTGGCTCGATCCGTCGGTTCTCAAGGTGCCGGAGGGCGAGATCGATCACGCCGGGCTGTTCGCCGTAAACCGCGAGGCGACGGTCAAGGTCATCAAGAAAGCGCTCGCCGGCGAGCCGAAGATCGACTGGCTGCTGAAGCACCAGGACAAGGTGACGCACTACTTCCACCAGCTCGGCCTGGACGGGAAAGTGTGAGATTTGCTGTGGAGAGCACGTCTGCCCCACTCGCGCGCGGGCTTCAGTTTGGTGATCGTGGAACGCGACGATGCAACACCCGGTCGGGCCGCGCCAGAGGCCGACCGGATTGTGGTCGAGGTGCTCGCCGGGGACACCCAGGCGTTCACGGGGCTGGTGCGCCTCTACCAAGAAACCGTCTGGCGAATTGCCGCCGCGCTCTTGCGCGACCGCGACGCGACCGAAAACCTCGTCCAACAGGTGTTCGTCGACGCCTACTTCCACCTCGACCAGTACGCGCCGGGCACGGACTTCGGCGCGTGGATCCGGACCGTCGCACGGAACCGGCTGCGCAAAGAGCTGCGCACCGCGGGCCGCGAAGACCGGCGGCTCGCGACGTACCGCGAGCGCCTGGCCGAGCGCCTGAAGGCCGAGGCCGCCGGCGCGCGCGACGACTCGGAGGCGTACGTCGCGGCCCTCCGCGGGTGCCGGCAATCGCTCGCGCCGCGCGACGCGGCGCTCGTGAAGTTGCGGTACGAGCGCGGCCTCTCGTTCGAGGAGATCGACGCGAAGCAGGGGCAGTCGCCCGAAGCGGTCCAGCGGATGATTTCGCGCATCCGGTTCCGGCTCCGCGAGTGCATCCAACATAAGATGAACGACACATGACCCGCACATCCGAACTCACGACGAAGCTGCTCGACGGCGCGCTCAGCTCCGCCGAGTGTGCGGAGCTTGACGCGCTCCTCGCCGCCGATCCGGGCGCGGGGGCCGACCACCTCGCGCTGCTCGAACTCGAAGCCGAGCTGCGCGGCCTGCGCACCGAGTTCGACCTGTCCGAAGCGACACTCGCGCAAGTTGTGGCGGCACAAACCGAGCGCACCGCGGACGCGGTTCTGGCCGAAATCGAGACCGGCCCGGCTCCGGCGTGGGCGAAAGCGCCGGCCCCCGCGCCGGCCG
>SXHE01000928.1 GCA_005773755.1 Planctomycetia bacterium | reverse complement strand
GCGACCGCCGTTGCGCCGAGTGCGTCGAGCCACGCGCACGCGGTCAGGCCCAACATGCCGAGGCCGAACACGACGACAGTAGGGCGTGAAGAACCTAACCCCCCGGCCCCCTTCCCTAAGAGGGAAGGGGGAGAAAGAAGAAGACCAGACTCTGACTCCCCCTTCCCTCTTAGGGAAGGGGGCCGGGGGGTTAGGTTCTTCACGCTCGCCCTCAGCACCGCGGCCACGGTCGCGGTCGCGCACCCGGCGGGCGCGGCGACCGCGTCCGGCAGCGCGTCGGGCACCTTCACCACCGCTGTGCCCTTCAGCAAGTGGCAGTGCGTGCTCAGCCCCCCGACCGGGCCGCACCGCGGGGTGATCGCCTCGTGCCCGTACTTGCGCAGCGATTCACACTTCTGCGGCAGACCGCGCTCGCAGAAGAAGCAATCGCCGCACGACACCGCGACCGCCCACACCACGCGGTCCCCGACGCGCACCGGTTCGCCGCTCACGGTGCGCAGGTCGCCGTTCAGTTCTTCGACCACGCCCACCGGTTCGTGGCCGAGTACGCACGGCGTCTTCTCCTTGCGCCGGCCGGTGAACGTGTGCAGGTCGCTGCCGCACACGGTACACAGGCGCACGCGCACGAGCGCCTCGCCCGGTTGCAGCACCGGCCGCGCGACCCCTTCCACGCGCAGCGGCGCGCCGGGTCCGTCGAAGATCGCGGCTCGGATCATGGCGCGTTGGCTCCGCGTTCCTCGAAACACCAGTAGACGACCGTTACGGCGCAGGTGCCGACGCCGAGCCAGAACAGCACATCGAGAAGCGGGGCGAACCCGTAGTGCTTGACGAGGTGCCCCGCGACCTCGCCGGAGACGATCGCGCCGCACAGGTAGCCGATCGCGTCGATGATGCCGGTGGACGCGGCCCCGGCCCGCTTGCCGCCCAGGTTCAGCGCCAGCACGCCGGAGCAGAACGTGTACGGCCCCATCACGAACAGGGCCGCGGCACCGATCAGCGCCAGCGCCAGCGTCGGCCGGTCGCGCAGGTCGGTGTTGGCGAACGCCCACAGCACGATCGTGGCGAGCGCCGCGAGCGGGACCATGAGTCGCCCGTACCGACCCTTCAGCCGGTCGCCGTACCACCCGGCCGCGAGCGACGCGACCGCCCCGCACAGCGGGAACAGCGCGCTGAGCATTCCCACGTCGCCCGGCGACAGGCCGACGCCCTTTTCGAGGTACCGCGGGGTCCAGGCGTTGAACGTCTCGCGGATCGCGGTCAGCCCCATGTTCATGGCGCAGACCAGCCAGAACAGGCGCGACGCGACCAGCGGGCCGAGCAGCTTACCCAGCGGAACGCGGCCGTCGCCGTGGTCGCCCGCGCCGAACACGTTCCGCGCCGCCGGCGGCGGTTCCGGCAGTCCCACGTCGCGCGGCGAGCTTTTCAGCACGGGGCAGGAGACGAGCGCGAGCACCGCGACCGTGCCGGCCGCGACCAGGAACAGCTCGCGCCAGCCGACCCCGGCCATGACGAACGCGCCGAGGTAGAACCGCGCCAGCGCGTCGCCGAACAAGTAACTGAGCGACAGCACGCCCATAACGGTCGCGAGCCGCGCGGGCGAGAACCAGCGGCCGGTGATTTTTACGAGCCCGACCCACCCGGCCGACTGCACGAACCGGTTCGCGCCCCACAGCACCAGCATCGCGCCCGCGCCCGCGGCGAACCCGAAGCACGCGACCACCGCGACCGACAGCACCATGCCCAGCAGGAACGCGGCGCGCCCGCTGACGTATTCCGCGCCGACGCCGTTCAGCAACTTGCCGAGCGCGTACAGGTAGATGCCGACGGCGACGAGCCGGCCGTAGGCGACCTCGTCGATCCCGGAGGCGGGATCGTTCATCATGCCGGTGGAGGCGACCGGCAGCACGGACCGGCACACGTAGTACCCGGCGTACCCGACGAAGAGGGTGGCGACCGTGACCGCTTGCCAGCGGCGCAGGCGCGCGCGTTCGTCGGGGTCGGGCGGCTGGTGGGACATGCTCCCGAATGAGATACGCCCGACCGCGCGAACGCGAGTGAATTATCCGAGAAGCTACCGCTTCTTCGGGTCGAGCAGTGCCCACGAGACGACCGTGAACCCGGCGCGAACGGTGGCGTCGTGCAACTCGACGACGTGCGCGTAGAGCAGCTTACCATCGACTTCGAGCGTCAGCGCGAAACTCTTGCCCTTGTGCTTCGTGGCCAGTTCCTTGAGCGCCTTCTCGAAGGCCGCAACGTCGGCCTTGAGGTCGAGTGGCTTCGCGATGCCGTCGCCGGACAGGGTGAGTTTCTCGATCGCCCCTTTATCAGTGCTGATGATCCGCACGTTGAACCGCACCACCTCGCGCGGCGGCGGGGCCGGCTCAGCGGCGGACGCGCCGGCGCAGACCAGCACAACGACCCCGCAAGCCAGGACGTGTCGAAGGTGCATCACAACTCCGCGCGCTGCGTTCGAGGCGCTACAGAGTCACCGGTGGGAGATCGCTGAAACACGACCAACTCGAACATGGGGCGACCTCCGCTTCACGTCCATCCTAACCGACGGCGCGGACGGTCGGAAGCGGTGATCGAGATGACGGGTGCTTACTTCTTCTCCCAGAACGTGGCGTTCTGGAGCGCGTTCTCGAACGGGGTCGGTTCCGGGGCGAGGGTCACGCCGGCCTGCACGACCTCGTTCCACATCTGCGGGTCGGGCGGCAGCTTCTTGCCCGTCAGCCGCACCAGCCCGGTGTGCGCGCCGCGGGCCAGCGACGGGTCTTTGCCCGCTTCCGCGCCGAGGACGTGCACCAGCGCGAGAACCGCTTCCTGCTGCCGGCACCGGCCCAGCCCGCGGACCGCGGCCTGCTTCACTTCGGGGTGGTCACTGCCGACGGGCACCACGTCCGCCCCGGACGCGCCGGCGACCGCCGCGAGGAACCGCGCCGCTTCCACACTGTTCGTGTGCGCCAGCGATTCGAGGCACCGGCACCGCAGCGCCGCGGCGGTGTCGTCGGGGAACCCGGTCGGCCCGGCGAGCAGCGACGGGTCGAGGCCGCTGCGCGTCGGGAGGCGGCCGGCGCTCAGCCCGCTCGCGGGCACGATGGTCGCCGCGTCGGGCACCTTCGGGCCGGCGGCGTTCTCGCGGCCGTCGGCGCTCTGGTACGCCTGCATCAGCACCGCGGGCGCGCGCGGGTCTTCGAACCGGCCCAGCGCGTCGATGGCCGCGTTCCGCAGCACGACGCTCTTGTCGGCCGTCGCGGTCCGCGACAGTACGGCCAGCACCTGATCCTGGTCCTCTTGCGAGCGCCGGTCGCGGAGCGGCTCTTTCAACCGGAGCATGGCCTTCGCCCGCTCGTCGCCGGAGCGCGGCGGTTCGGCCTTCAGCACGGCGACCGCGTCTTCGGGCGACATCTCGTTGCGCAGCGTCTTGAACGGCGCGTCGCGGAAGTTGCGGCTGGTGACCGCGTCCCACGTGCCCGCGCACCCGGCCGGCAACAGGGCGGCGGCGGCAATCGTCAGTGCGCGGTACACGGTATCCCCTCGGCTGGGTCGCGGAATGGGCGGGCGAATACCGCGAACGCGGGCACAGGTCAACGCGGGATTCGCCGCGCCGCTCGCCGGCCCTCTGCCTCTGCCTTTGGCCTTCCGCCTCTGCCTTTGGCCTTCCGCCCTGCCGCGCCGCCGGGTATAGGCGACGCGCTGCATTTTCGCGGAAGGAACTCGTATGCCCAGGCCGACGCGCGCTCAGTCGCTGTTGCTCGTGGTGCTGATCGCGGTGGCGGCCGGCGTGGCGCTGGTGCCGGTCCGCGCGGAGCCGGTCCACCGGTACAGCTTTGGCGGCAAGAACACCGTGCTCGTGCGCGGCGACGCCAACGTCAAGGTCGAGGTGAAGGAACACGACATCTCCGACCAGTCGTTCAAGAGCCAGCCGACCAGCGAGCACATCAAGCTGACGGCCGACCTCGCGGCCGGCGACTCGGCGTTCATCCACTACCACTACGACACCCCGCCGGCCCCGGTCGCGGCCACGCTCACCGCGGGCGTGTGGGTGAAGGCGACGAAGGCCGGCGTCCAGCTCCGCGCGCGGGTCGTGTTCCCCAAGGAACCGGACCCGGCGCGCCCGGAAGCGCCGCTCACCGCGCTCATCGTGGGCGACACCTGCGACAAGAGCCGGCAGTGGCAGAAGCTGACGCTGACCGACGTGCCGGGGCTGGTGGGCAAGCAGCTCCCCGTGCTCCAGACCAAGATCGGCCACGCGGTCAACAGCACCGGGGCGTACATCGACCGGCTGGTGCTGAACCTGT
This sequence comes from Planctomycetia bacterium, assembly GCA_005773755.1. GTDB lineage: Bacteria > Planctomycetota > Planctomycetia > Gemmatales > Gemmataceae > Gemmata. The sequence continues at coordinate 847 of SXHE01000928.1, read as the reverse complement.
ACACCGGGCCGGGCACGGCCGAGGTGTGGATCGACGACATCGACATCGGGCCGGTGAAGCCGCCCGAAGGCGCGGCCCCGGGAACGCCCGGCGTGCCCGTGAAGCGGCCCAGCGGACCGGGCAGCGGCCCGCGCGGCCGGCTCGCCACGCAACAGGGCGGCCAACTGTTCGTGGACAACAAGCCGTTCTTCTTCCGCGCCGTGCGGTACAGCGGCGTGCCGCTACACGTGCTCCGCCAGGCCGGGTTCGACGCGCTGTATGTGACGGCCGACGTGCCGCAGGACGTGCTCGACGAGGCCAACCGCGAGGGCTGGCTGCTGGTGCCGGCCGCGCCGCTGGCCCCACCGCCGACCGTGAACGACCCGCAGGCGCTGAAAGCCACCCGCGACGCGCTGACCGCGTACCACAAGAAGTTTTCGGGCACGGACGTGCTGTTCTGGGACCTGGGCGGCGGGCGCACCGCCGAGCAGGACGCGGCCGTTGACCGCACCCGCAGTTTCATCCGCGACCTCGACCCGAAGCGCCCGTTCGGGGCCGACGTGTGGGACGGGTTCCAGGCGTACTCGTCGTTCCTCGACCTCGTCGGCGCGCACCGCTGGCCGCTCTTTACCAGCCTCGAACTGGACCGCTACCGCGACTGGCTCGACCAGCGCAACGCCCTCACCTCCGGCCGCGCCGTGTTCTGGACGTGGGTGCAGAACCACCTGCCCGACTGGTACGTCGCGAGCGTGATGGGGCAGAAGCCGGAGGACAAGTTCGCGGACCCCATCGGCCCGCACCCGGAGCAGGTGCGCGTGCTCGCGTACCTGAGCCTCGCGTGCGGCTGCCGCGGACTGGGCTTCTGGTC
>SXHE01000927.1 GCA_005773755.1 Planctomycetia bacterium | reverse complement strand
GGTCCCGCCGCCTCCTCCTTGGCTGCAACACCAGGTAGGGGAGGCGTTTCCTTTTCAACGGTCAAGCACCTTCCACACTGGGTGAACTCCAGGCGTAGCCCGTTGTTCGCGGCGCGCCGGTGTGGTAGCGTGGGCACACTCGAAAGGGGACGCTCATGCCGCGCGACGATTTCGACGACGAGGACGACGACTTCGGCTACGGCAAGCCGGACGAGCCGCGCCCGGAGACGTGCCCGGCCTGCGGCAGCCGCCGGTCGAGCAAGGTGTCGTTCACCTGGTGGGGCGGCGCGCTCGGCCCCGGCCTGTTCAGTCAGGTAAAGTGCTCCGAGTGCGGGCAGAACTACAACCGCAAGACCGGCAAGCCGATCGGCTGGGTCCACATCACGCTGTACTCGCTCGTGGCTCTGGTGATCGCGGTCGCGATCCTGGCCGCGGTCTTCGGCTGACGGCGTTTGAATCAGAGCGGCTTCGCGATCGGACGCGGAGGCGGCGCGACCGGGTATCGAATGAAGGCGCGATTCAGTGGGCGCGCATCGTACACGACGGCGGTGCCCTCCTTCTCGCCGCGCGCGAGGACGCGTGTACCGTCGGGCGACACGATGGCGAGCGGAGGATAGATCAGAATGCCGGAAGTCGGGAGGGCCAGCACTTCCGCGCCGGATTCCACATCCCAGACCCGCAGCACGTTGTCGTAACCGGTGGTCAGAACCCGCGATTCGCCCCCCAGCCACGACAGCGACGTGATCTCGCTCGTGTAACTGCCGAGTGCGACCAGCAGCGTGCCGGTGATGGCATCCCATACGCGCGGCACGCCGTCCGAGCCGGCCGTGACGAGTCGCTTGCCGTCGCCGCTCCACATCACGTGGTTAACCGAGTTGAGCTTCGGCCCCGGGAGGACGTGGAGTTGCGCGCCGGTCGCCGCGTCCCAGATCCGGGCGGTCGCGTCCTTGCCTCCAGTGACGATTCGCGTCCCGTCCGGGCTGTAGCGCGCCAGTACGATCGGCATCGTGTGACCCTTGAACTCGACCAACCGCTTGCCGGTCTCGGCGTCCCAGACGCGGCCGACGGTGTCGGAGCCCCAGTTGGCAGCGGCGAAGATGCGCGTTTCATCGGGGTTGAAGACCGCGGCATTGGACGCGGTCCGGTCTTCATTCCGCCGCTCCAGTTCGAGCAACAGGTTTCCGGCCCGCGCGTTCCAGACGCGCGGGTTGGCGTCCAGTGAGGTGGTCAGAAACTTCGATCCGTCGGAACTCCACGCGATACTGTTCGGGCGCTGGCCCTTGCCGTACAGGAGCGGGACCACACGCGCGCCCGCGTTTGCGTCCCAGACGGTCGGCGGCTCGTTGGCACTCGAGACGAGAACCTGTGAGCCAAGCCCCCACCGTATCGTGGTGACCGCCTTCACATCGAGTTCGGAGAGTTTGCGCTCCGCGCCCGCGTCCAGAATCTGAACGGGGGAACGCAGCGCGGCGAGAGCCAGCATCGTTCCGTCGCGGCTCCAGTCTGCGGCTACGATTCGCCCGCGGTGCCCCGCGAACTCGGTTCGGGCGGCCCCGCGCCACACGTCCCAGATTCGGGCCGTATTGTCGTCGCTCGCGGTCAGCACTTTCGATCCGTCCGGGTTGAACGCCGCGCTCGTCAGTTCCTTCTCGTGCCCCTTGAGTTCGTTGACGAGAGTGCCAGTCGCGGACCAGATGCGCGCGATCCCGTCCTTGCCCGCGGTGAGGATCAACGAGCCGTCTCGGTTGAACGATGCGTCGATCAGGCCGCCGATGTGTCCGCGCAGTTCGGCAAGCGCGGTGCCCGTGTCCGCATCCCAGAGTCGGGCCGTGCCGTCCGCGCTCGCAGACAGAACCTTCGACCCGTCCGGGCTGAACACCGCGCGGACCGCGCGATCCGTGTGTCCCTTGAACACCAGTCGCGGTTTGCCGGTCGCGTCCCAGGTTCGGACCGTGTTGTCCCAGCCCGCAGTCACGACGGCCGACCCGTCCGGGCTCCAAGCCGCGGCAGCCACGGTGTCCCCTTTGTGCCCCTTGAACTCGACGAGCGGCTTTCCGGTGATCGCGTCCCAAACGCCCACTCCGGTCTCAAAAACAAGGAGCACCTTCGAACCGTCCGGGTTGAACGCCCCCGCGAGAGTATGCAAACTACTTGGCTTCGGCAGGTCGGTGAGTTCCGCGACGCGGGTGCCGGTCGCGGGGTCCCACACGTGCGCGGACGGAGCGGTAGCGAGCCGATCGCTGCGCGTGAAGAGCCGCTTACCGTCCTGCGACCATACCGCCGAGGCAAACCACCCCGAATGCCCTTTCAGTTCGACGAGCGGACGACCGGTTCGCGCGTCGCGAATCTGGGCTGACCCGGCATGGTTCGTGATGAAGAACTTCAACCCGTCCGGGCTGTACCCGGCGCGCGTGTCGCTCGAAATGTCGACGGTAAGGTGGAGCCGCGGCGTGCCGGTCGAGGCGCGCCAGATGCACACGGAATGCTCGTCGCTGGTGAGCACCGTTGTTCCGTCGGGACTGAACGAAGCGGAGGTGAACGGGAACTTCGCGCCCGGCAGTTTCGTGGGCAGCACCGAATGGCTGAGCGTGACTGCGTCGGCGTGGCAGAGGCGGTGGACGTAGTCGTATTCCCAGCCGCGCAAGTCGGACCGCGTGCGGGCGAGTTGTGCCCGCGCCTCGGCGATCTTGTTATCGCGCCAGGACTGGTACGCGGCGCGGATCGTCTGGCCGTAGTTGAACCGCGCCAGCTTCTCGTTCGCTCGATCCACTTGCTGCTTGGCGGCCTTCTCGCCGCTCAGTGCGGTTTCCAGTTTCGCATTGGCGCCCTGGAGGCTCGCGTTCGCGCCCGCGAGTTTGACGTTCGCGTTCTGAAGCTCCTGGCGCAGCCCCGTTTCCGTACCCAGCAGTTGCTCGACGCGCCCGCGGGCTGTGTCGGCTTCTATTGTCGCTCCTTCCGCGATCTTCTTCGCGCCCGCGGCCTCGCGCCACAGCCCGGCTACCACGAATACGACGAGCGCCAGTGCCACCGCGAGCGCGCAGAGCGCATAGGCCGCGGCCGCGGTCGGCTTGCGCCGCGCCCACCGGACGAGGCGCTCGGCCCGGCCAACCGGGCGCGCCGCTATTGGCTCGCGGCGCTGAAACCGCGCCAGATCGTCGGCCAGTTCGGCTGCGGTCGCATAGCGCCGCTCCGGCTCCTTCGACAGGCACTTCGTCACGATCGTGTCGAGATCGCGCGACAGTCCGCGGCCGCGCGTCCGCGCCGGCACCGGGTCGGCCGTTTGAATCTGCACGAGGAGAACCTGGGCTGTGGTCCCCGCGAACGGCCGCGTACCAGACAAGCACTCGTACAAGATCACACCGAGCGCCCACACGTCGGCCTGGGGACCGAGGAACTTGGCCCGCCCCGCGGCCTGTTCGGGAGCCATGTACGCCGGCGTGCCCATCAGCGTTTGGGTGCGCGTCAAGTTTGTGGATCGCCACTTCGCCAGCCCGAAGTCGGTGACCTTCGGTGCGCCCTCGCTGGTCAGGAGCACGTTGCCGGGCTTGAGGTCGCGGTGAACGATGCCCAGGTCGTGCGCCGCCGCGACACCGCGAGCGATCTGCTCCACCAGCGCCGCCGCGGCGCGCGACAGCATTGCGCCCGATTGGAGCAGGTCGGCGAGCGATCCGCCGGTCAACAGTTCCAGCGCCATGAACGGATGCCCGGCGTGTTCGCCAAACTCGTACACCTGAACGACGTTGGGGTGCCGCACCGCGGCCATCACCTCGGCCTCGGCCCAGAACCGGGCCACGGTCGCGCTGCCTTCGTCCGCGCGCAGGATGGTCTTGATCGCGACTTCGCGGTTCAGCGCGGTCTGGCGCGCGCGATACACGACGCCCATGCCGCCGCGCCCGAGTTCGTCGAGCAGTTCGTACCCCGCCGGCGCGGTGGTGCCGATCGGAACCGGGCCGCCCGGCTCGGTGCCCGCGGTGTGGGATCGTTCGGCCGTCCGGTCGGAGTCGAGCGCCGGTAGCGCGGCGCGCGGCTGCGTGCGACGCGGGTCGGAGAGGGAATCGGACACGTGCGCCTCCGGGAAACACGTCCGATGCTACCACGGACCGGCTTGCCCGCCAACGCGCCGCGCGCCACAATCGCCACCATGACCACCATTCGCGAATCGACCGAGGCCGATTGGCCGCGGGTCTGGGCGCTGTTCCGGCTGGCCGCGGCCGGCGGCGACGTGTTCGCCTACGACGAGTCCACAACCGAAGAGACCGCGCGGAAGCTGTGGTTCGACCCGCCGGCCGCGTGCTTCGTGTGCGAAGTCGAGGGGGCGTTCGCGGGGACTTACTACGTGCGGCCGAACCAGCCGGGCCGCGGCGGGCACGTCGCCAACGCCGGGTACATTGTCGAGCCGGCGTTCCGCGGGCGCGGGCTGGCGGTCACGATGTGCGCGCACTCGCTCGAAGCGGCACGACAGCGTGGCTTCACCGCGATGCAGTTCAACTTCGTGGTGAGCACGAACGCCGCGGCCGTGCGCGCCTGGGAGCGGTGCGGGTTCGCCGTGGTGGGCCGCTTGCCGGGCGCGTACCGGCACAAGGAGCTGGGCTTCGTCGACGCGCTCGTGGTGCACCGGGTCTTGTAGCACCGGCGGGGGAATCGCGCACTATACTGGCTCGCCCCACGTCACTCGCCTTTCGGGTTGCACATGAAGAGTCGCACCGTTGTGCTCGTTATGGGTTTCGTCGCGGTGATCGGCGTCGGCGGGTTCGCCGCGTGGCAGATCCCGTGGGTGCGGTCGTGGTTCCTGCGCGACAGCGAGAACAAGGCCGAGATGGACCGCGCCGGGAAGGCCGACATCAAAAACCCGGCCGCGCCGGACGCCGCGACCGGCTCCCCGCGGTGGCGCGGCGCGACCGGGCAGGGCGTCGCGCCGGCCGGCAGCTTCCGCACCGACTGGGACAAGACCCCGCCGAAGGAGCTGTGGCGCGTGCCCGTCGGCGGCGGGTACGGCTCGTGCTCGGTCGTCGGCGGCAAGCTCTACGTTCAGGACAAAAAGGGCGACAAGGAGCGCATCGCCTGCCTCGACGCCGAAACGGGCAAGCTGAAGTGGGACTTCGCCTACGACGCGGGGCAAGTCGGCGGCGGCGGGTACGACATCGGCCCGCGCGCCACACCCACCGTGGTGGGCGACTGGGTGTACACCGTCGGACAGGGCGGCAAACTGCTGGCGATCGAACAGACACCCAACGGCATCAACGTGAAGTGGTCGCACGACCTGCTGTCCGAGTTCGGGGCGCGAGTGCCGCAGTGGGGCGTCGCGTGCTCGCCGCTCGTGTACGGGAACCTCGTGATCGTGCAGCCGGGCGGACGCGGGGCCGCTGTGGTCGCGTTCGACAAGAAGACGGGCCAGGTGAAGTGGAAGGCCGGGTCGAACCCGCCGAGCTACAGCTCGCCCGTCGTCGCCCCCATCGGCGGGCAAGACACGATCTTCGCCTTCATGGGTGACGCGCTGCTCGCGATCCGCCCCACGGACGGCAAGATCACGGACAGCTTCAAGTGGGCGACCCAGCACAACGGGAACATCGCCACGCCCGTCTTCGTGACCGACGGGACCGGACTCGACTACGTATTCATCTCGTCCTCCTACGCGATGGGGTGCGCGTTGTTGCGCGCGGAAAAGTCCGGCGACGAGATCAAACTGGTGAAGGTGTACGACCGTCGTGGAGCCGCGTACCAGAACCACCACGCGACCAGCGTGTACAAGGACAAGCACCTGTTCGGGATCGACGGCCAGACCGGGGGCCGCGGGCTGAAATGCGTCGAGTTCAGCACCGGCAAGGAAGTGGAAGACTGGGGCGACCTGAAGATCGGGCAGGCGACCCTGATCCTGGCCGGCAACCACCTGATCCTCCAGACCGCGAACGGGCACCTGGCGCTGGTCGAGGCGAACCCGAAGGAGTACCGAGAGATCGCCAAGACGCCGAAGCTGCTGAGCGGTCAGAACAACTGGGCCAGCCCCACGCTCGTGGACGGCTGCATCTACATCCGCGACGAGAACCACGTCGTCTGCCTGGACGTGCGGCCGTAGCGGCGCGGGGGGCGGGGGGGGGGAG
>SXHE01000926.1 GCA_005773755.1 Planctomycetia bacterium | reverse complement strand
GCGTTGTTCCCGTTCGCGCCCGTGCCGCCCGACGACCCGCCGCCGCCCGACGTGGTGCCGACCGCCACCGCGCCGTTGCCGCCGCTGTACGTCGTGTCGCCGGTGCTGCTGGCCCCGCCCGCCCCGCCGAGCATCGAACCCACGCCCGCGTCGGCGACCACCACGGTGGTGTCGAACGTGGTGTCGGTCCCGGTGCCGCCGAACGTGCCGCCCGACCCGACTACCAGCCCGTAGCCGGTCGTCGCGGTCAGGCTGACCACCTTCTTCGCGTACGCGCCGCCGCCCCCGCCCGACCCCGCGGTCCCGGCGAACCCGTCCCCGCCCGCGCCGCTCCCGCCCCAGCACTCGATCAGGTGGTTCCCGGTGTAGCTCGCCGTGAAGGTGTCCGCGCCCGCCGCGGTGAACTCCTGGCTCCCGCCCGTCTGCGTCGAGTTGTTCGTGACCGCCGTGCCGGAGAAGTTCGCCAGCGCCTGACTGTCACTCGATCCCACGATGTCACCGGCGGTGTACGCCAGCACCCCGCCCGTTTCCGTGTCGATGATCGTGCGCGAGATCGTGAAGGTGATACTCGTCGTGCCGTTGCCGCTGGCGTAGGTGAGCGTGGTCGCGCCGCCGGTGAGCGCGGTCAGCGCGAACCCCTCCGCGCCCGCCGTGAAGCCGGTCACGGCGCGGCTGAACACCGCGATCAGGTCGGTGCCGTTCGCTTGGACCGTCGCGCTGGAGAGCGTCGGGGCCGCGAGTGGGGTCTTGTTCAGGATGTTCGAGTACGCGCCGATGGCCCCGGCCGGGGACACCGCGTACACGCCGAAATAGTAGCTGGTGCCGTTGGTGAGGCCCGTCACCGTGGAGCTGGTCGAGGCCGTGACCGTGAACTGGGTCGGCGCGGTCATGGCGGCGTCGAGGGCGTACTGGACGACGTACTGCGCCGCCGGGGGCGCGCCGACCGGCGCGTTCCAGGTGAGCGCGACTTGGCCGGAAGTGGCGGTGCCAGCCAGTGAGGTCGGCGCGCCGGGCGGGGGGCCGAAGTTTGTCAGGAACGTGAGCCGCAGTGCGTTGACCAGGCCCAGGCTCGCGCCGCCCAGGATGCGAAACCCGCGCTTGTTCTTCCGCAGCTTCCACGACCCCGACGCCGGCCCCCACTCCTCGCCGGCCGCGGGCGCGCCGTCCGCTTCCTCGTAGGCCGCGATCACCCGCTGGTCGAACGTGCCCTGGCCCGACCCGGCCGCGGCCGGGATCATCGCCGTGTCGATGACGATGACGGCCTGGTCGTTGTCGACGTTGGGCTTGGCGATGGTGAGGAAGTTTGACGAGGCCCCGGTGATGCGCGCGACCGCGCCCGAGGGGACGATCTCCCCGGAGCCGTTCTTCACCGCGACCCAGTCGGTCGGGATCATAGCTTCCCCGGCGGGTTGGGGATCGCGCCGCGGAGCCAGTCTTCCATGATGTTGGCGCGGGCCGCGGCCTTGTTGGGCGGATCGTTCTCGCTCCGCCGCCGGGTCGGGTAGGACGGGATCACTTCGCTGTGCTCGCCGTTGGTCGAGACGGTCGTCGTGGCCCCGCCCGCGCCGATGCTCCACGAGATTTGTTGGACCGCGCCGTCGAGGTCGATCAACTTGATCCCGATGTACTGCCGGCTCTCCCCGCCCTTGAGTTCGTACTTCTTCGCCATGCCGTGCAGGTAGTACCGGGCGCGCGGCTTGGCGTCGACCAGATCCGAGAACGCGAACGCGAACGGGCCGGGCTTGTTCTTGGGGCCGTACCCGGCGATCACGCTCATCTGCACGTCGTCGTGGATCTCCCACTCCGGCGGCGCGACCCCGCCGGGCAGCGGCATCGTCTCCTGCCATCGGGCGAGCTGGTTGGTCTCCTCGTCCGTCACCAGCACGGCCGTTTCGAGGGTCAGCGCCGGTGTGCGGATCTGGTTCAGCGTGTTGGCGACGGGCCAGTCCATGTAGACGTAGTCCGAGAACTGCACGAGCTGCTCGACGGCGTTGATCGAGAACTGGACGTAAACCTGGTCCTCGGCGTCGGTGTTGTAGACCCCTTCCCAGAGTACCGAGCCGAGGTCCTTCTTCCTGACCGAGCCGTACACGCACGCCGGCTTGTTCCGGCTGTAGCCGTTGAAGAAGTCCGGCAGGACGCCGCCCGCAATGTTGCGCACCGCCTGGGGAACGTCCGGGTTGGCCTGCACCCCGCCCCGCTTGCGCGGTTCGGGTTCGACCATGTCGACCTTCACCGGCTGCAAGACGAGCGACTGCCGCCGCTTCACGATCCCGAACCACGGCACCACGATTCGCGGCGTGACGCCGTCGGCGATGTCCACGCACCGCACCCGGTAGTTCTTGAACACGGTGCCGCGCGCGAGCTGTAGCGCCTGGTCATAGCTCAGCCGGTTCGTCGCCCGCACGCCGGCGAACGACGGGGGCGGGCAGGCCTCCCAGGTGCCGGCGGAGCGCTCCGGGGCCTGGACGAGCGCGGCCGTCAGCGTGTCCGGCAGTGCCGCACTCGTCTCGGCCTTCACCTGAAACGGGAACCCGGCCTCGCGGCCCTCGAGCGTCAGCACGTCGCCGTCGTAGTTGGCGATGATGAGCTTCGAGATGTCCGGGTTGTTCCCGATGGCGTTGACGATCTGGGCGAACTTGTCCTCGGCGCTCGACACCCCGCCGATCTCGTACGTGGCCCGGATCGGGTCGCCGACCGGCGGGTGCCACTGCGGGCGGTAGGTGATGTACACCTTGACCGAACCGGGGTCGTTCGCGGCCGGGCTGTCCCAGGTGACGGTCGAGATTTGCACCTTGCCGAGCGACTGCGGCGCGTAGGACAGCTCGTCAATGGGCACCCAGCTCTCGTCCCACTCCTGGCCCACCGCTTCGAGCAATAGGCGCATCTGAATCCGCACGGGCGCGCCGGCCACCCCGACCGCGCGCGGCACCGCGGGCTGCGTGATGGCCGGTGCGATGGACTCGCACGGCTCGTTCGGCAGCTGCGCGCGGCCCTTGCCCAGCGGCGTGACGAGGACGCGGTCCGCGACCGGCTGCCACACCACCCGGCAGCCGTACTGGTCGGCCAATCGTGCCAGGGCCACCGCGGGCGGGATCACGTCCCAGACCGTGGGCGGGTTGGCGAGCGACTGCGGGAAGTTCTCGCCCAGCGCCAGGAACCGGTTGAGGTTCTGGCCGGCCGCGCGGGTCAGCCCGGCCGGGAGATCGATGCGGTAGTTTTTCTCCCCCATCGCCTTCAGGCACAGCTCCGCCAGTTCGTAGGGCGAGCGGATCGTCCAGGGGATGAGCTTGCCGCGTGGGTCGAGTTGGTTGTACCGGCCGGAGATGACGCCCGTTTTCCACCGCCAGCGGCGGTCGAGGATGGTGAGCGTGTACGCCTGCCCGCTGGAGTCCGCCGAACCGGTCAGGTTCTCGACCTTGCAATCGCGCAGAACCACGCGGCGGAACCCGTCGCCGATGACTAGGGTGCCGAACGCATTCGGGACGGCCGTCTGGGGGTAGCAGGTCAGGACGAACGCGGCCGGGCCGATGCCGTGGCTGACGGTCCCGGTGCAGGACTCGACGCCGACCACGCCCGGCCAGGAGCACTCTTGCTTGATCTCGACGGCCACGGGCTTACGTCCTCTGGATGATCGGCCGCGCGCCCAGGTCCGATGCCTTCAGGCTTTCGCGGTCGAACTGCGCGGCGTTCGTGAACGTGACCGTCTTGTCCGGGTCGTTGAGGATCGCGCCGCCGGTGATGGTGGTGTTGGTGAAGGTTTTGGCGCGCGGGTTGTTGCCGCACTCGATGCGCGGAGCCTTGCCTTCGCCCTGGCCGCGGGCGGTGACGGTGGTCGTGGTGCCGGTGCCGCGCAGGTCCACCACGCACGCGCCATCGGCGGTAACTGTGGTTGGCGCGGTGTACAGCGTGGCCTCTCCCCCGGAGGTGGTGAGGGTCGTGACGGTGCCGTGCCCGACCAGCTTCGATTCGGCCTTCTGTTCGCAGGTGGTGACCGTACAGCCCTTGCCGACCGTGAGGGTAGCGTCGTTGTCGATGGTGCCCGTCGTGACCGTGCCGGTGAGGGTGTCGTCGTCGGAGCCGACGCCGACGTCCCCCCGCGCGGCCGAGATCGTGCCTGACGAGCAGCCGTAGAGGTTCACGACCGGTTCGGCGTCGTTCTCGCGGTCGCCGGTTTTGTGGATCACGGCGGCCAGCACCGAGCCGACAGACAGGATCACCCGTGTCGGGCCGGAGCCGTCGCCCTCGCCGATGGCGACCGGGACGTTGGTGTCCACCGACCACGCGCGCTGGCGGTACTCGACGTAGCCGAGCGGGTTCCACCGCGGCAGCCCGACCCGGCTAGCTGTGGCCTTGATGCGCAGCGAGTTGAACGCCGCGGCCGAAAGGCTCTCCCAGCCCCAGAGCATGTCCACGGGCACATCGACGATGATGTCCTCGGTCGCGGCCGGGAGTGTGCCCGCGCTCCAGTTCGCGACCTCGTCAACGTGGTTGGGGCCGGTGCTCGCGACGGTCGTCGTGAGGGTGTAGGTGCCCGTGCCCGACTTCGAGACCGTGAACGGGACGCCCTTCGTGGTCGCGGTGCCGGTAACGGTGGCCGTGTCCACGGTCCAAGTTACCTCGCGGAACTCTGGAATCTCGGACGCGGCGAGTGCGGCCTGGATCGCGGTCGCAATCGTGGAGGTGGTTTCCGACGCGCCGGCCGTGACCGTGATCGATTTGCCGTTCATCGTGGTGATGAAGGTGTGCGTGTTCGTTGAGGAGCCGACGACGAGCGTCACCACCTTCGCCCGCGCGAGGTAATCGCCGCGCCACTTGTTCGTTGCCACGACGTTACCTCACAAGGGGGGCAGGCCGGGAACCCCGACGAGCGGCGTGTCGCTCTCGAAGGCGTAGGACCACGCCAGCGGGTACTCGACAAAACCCTGGCCGATCCGCTTCGGGTTGCCCTTCTGAACCTGCACCTGGTCTTCGAGCAGGATCGGCGCGGCCCAGAGCGGCCGGGGTGCGGTCGGGTATTTTAGGTGCCCGACCGCCTGGCCGGACTGCGTCGCGCGGATGATGGACCGCGGGCTGATCTGCTGGCGCACGAGCGCGGTCGCGTTGACCGGCACGCGCAGTCGCCGGACCGGACCGCCCGTGCCGGTAATCGACAGCGACTCCGAGAACGACAGCACGGCGTTGGCGGCGCTCGTGATGAGGTACTCGGCCTCGACCTCGAAACCGAACTGCCGCAGCGTCGCGTACTCGGCCCCGTCGCGGCCGTCGAAGTTCGGGCCGTCCACGACGCGCACGCCCGAGAGTGAGTTGGCGTTGAGCAGCGATACCGCCATCACCGCGCCGTCGTCGGAAAGGAACTTCAAGTCCTGGTAAGGAACCGCGAGCGCGTTCCGCAAGGCGGTCTCGGCCACCGAGAGCGCGGCTTGCCCGTCGGCTTCGAGCCACCCGCCCACAGACACGCGCGCGACGTAACGGACCGGCCGCCCGGACTCGGACAAAACGACCCGCGCGCGGCTGGCGAGGTCGCAGCCGTTGATCGGAAACGAGTAGCTCGATCCCCAGCGGAGTTGCATGGGGGATATGGTGACGCGACCGGTTGCCCGGAGGGGACGCACGGAAAGGGCGGGCGGGCGCTTGCGAACACGCGGCGGGCGCGCGACACTGCGCGTTTTCGCCCGGAGGGTGTTCGATGCGCGGGTGCGTGGTCGTGCTGGCTCTGTCGGTCGCGGTCGGGTGCGGGTCGGCTCCCGAATCCAAAAGGCTCGTCGAGACGCCCAAAGAGAAAGACAAGGAGAAGCCGCAGCCTCCCAAGCCCAAACCGAAGGACAAGCCGGTCGAATTGTCGCCGCCGACCAAAACGCGTGCCGAACAGTTCGCCGAGGCGTGGGAGAAGGCCGAGAAGGTGGGCGCGGCCCTCGACAAGGAAGAGCCGGCCGCGTCCGAAAAGGCGATGAAGCTCCTATCAGATCGGGAGAAAATCGAGGTCGGCAACCTGATGTTCAACCCGGCGAACCTCCTCGACAAAAACGCCGTGGTCCTGGTGCGGCTGGGCCTGTCCGCGTGGGTCGCGCGCGAAAGTCGGCGGATCGCGGCGGCCGACGACGGGTTCCGCGGCACGGTCTCCGTTCTCTGGGATGTGGACCGGGGCGCGCAGGGGATTCTCGGAATGATGAACACCTGGGGCGCGGTGCCCCGAACCACCCGACACCTGCTCAAGGAGCACGTCGCGACCGGCACCGCGACCGAGAAGTTGCCCGCCGAAGTCCGCGCCGCGCTCCAGAACCTCGGCGCGGAGAAGTGGCTCCTCCGCGGGACGGACTAGCTCGCGTTCTTGCCGAGCAGAAGCTGGTTGTGCATTTCGCGTTTTGCGCTCTCGACGAGCGTCTTCATCATCGTAGACATGGCCGCGCCCAGGTCGCGGCCGGCGGCGTCGCCCGCGCGCGCGGCCTCGCGCTCGAGGTCGAGCTCCTTCTTGGTTGCCTCGTCGCGCTTGGCCGCGGCTTTTTTGCGCAGCTCCTCCGGGTCGCCGGCGAAGTCGGCCGGGGCCAGATCGCGCAGGGTCGCGAACTCGGCCGTGCCCGCGCCGTGCCGTTCGAGGATCTTCCCCACGGTCTGGGGCGCGATGGCCTGGGCCGCGGCGAGGTCGGCCTGGCCGACGAGTTCCGGCCCGTAGGTCTGGAGCCGCCGGAGCGCGTTGACCCCGTCCATGCGCTTGGACCGGCCCATCCCGCCGAGCTGTCGCGCGCCGCCGGCCGCGGCCGCGGCGTCCTCTTCGAGGCCCGAGGCTTCGGCCTGGAGCTTGCGGACGCCGACCATGCCGGCCGCGCGCCGGGCTTCGGCTTCCTGTTGCGCCGACTGGTACACGCCCATCCGGGCTTGACGCTGCACGCCGCCCATCCCCTGCAACTCGTTCTCGGTCTCCGAGAGCTGGTGGAGCACGCGCTGACGCCCGGCCCCCGACCCGTGCTGTTCGAGTTCGCGCTGGAGCTTGCTCCGCTTGTTCTGCAGTTCGGCCATTCGGTTTTCGACCTTCACCAGCTCCGTGCCGGCCGACACCCGCTGCGCGGTGGCGACCGCGGCCTCGCGTTCGGCCTTCGCGCTCTCCCGCTCCAGCGGCAACATCCGCTGCCGGTCGCGGAACGCTGTCTCGCCCATCGCCGTCGAGCGGTCCGATGCCCCTTCGAGAATCGGGCTGGCTCCGCCCAGGAGGCCGGCTCGGGCCGAATGGCCCGCGAGTTCTGGGTTAAGACCGACCATCGTTCCGGCCACATCGACGCGGCCGGAGGCTTCGGCGGCGCGCTGCCGGCTCGCGAGGTCGGCACGCTCGTAGGCGGCCTTGCGCCCGGAGATGCCGTCCACGGACCCCTGGATTGTTTCGCCGAACGGCACGAACTTGCGGAACAGCGCCCGGTTCTGCTGGTCGCCGGTCATGAACGTGTCGTGGGCGATCTCGCCGTACTCGCCCGCCGCCTTCGCCGCGCCGAGGGCGAGCGCCAGCGGGACTGCCGCCCGGCCCGCAAACTTCTCGATGCCCGCGCCGGCCTTCTTGAACCCGAGCATTCGCGCCGCGTCGCCGGCGGCCTGCCCGTAGCCCTCGATCTGGCCCGCGTACCCGGCCACGCCGCCGAGTCCCAGGTTGCGGATGATGCCGAGCAGCTTCTCGGCGGTGCCGGGGGGCGCACCGTTGCCGGCCGCGCCACTGGAGCCGGTGCCGCCCGGCCCGGCCGTGCCGACGACGGGGAGCGGCTTCGGCCCGACGATAATCACGGGGATCGGGCGGTCGAACACGGGCACGGCCGAGGACATCGGCGGCAAGGTCCGGCCCGGCCCCGCGGACTGAGGGCCGGCTCCGCCGAGTGAGCCACCCGCGCCACCGGTTGACCCGCCGAGCGCGCGAATGACGCGGGAGACCGCCTGCTCCGCCTTTTGTGCCTCGGCCGCGATCTGCTGGAGCGCGCGAACGCCCTCGCCCGGGTTCGCGGTCACGTTCATCTTGAGCTGAAGCTCTTTTTGCGACGGGGTCACGAGTCCCTCACGGCGGCCAAGACGGTGAGTTGTGAGCGGTGCGCCGAAACCTTGTCGCAATGGCTTTCAGCCGCAGCGAACTGGGCGGAAAGCCAGCGGACGATGGGGTCGTTCGGGAACGAGCCGACCGCCTTGCACTCGCGGTAAAACTGGAACGCCTGGCGCAAATCGGCCGACAACTCCACAGCCTGCTCCGGGCCGGGCCGTTCGGTGCCGGGCGGGATCTTCGGGCAGGTTGCGCACGGGGGCTTGCTGCCTTTCGGACGTGCAACAGGTGTTCCGCCCGGGCCGCCGCGGGTCATGAGATTACCGCGGTCGTCGTAGAGGAACTGCTTGCACTCGTCACAGGGGCGCGCGGCGATCTGCGGGTACAAGCGGATCAGCCGGACGCCCCAGAAGATTCCCCCTCGGCTTCGAGCCTCTTGGCCGGGGTGTACGAGAAGATCAGGTTGAGCAAGATCGCCCGAACCGTGGGGTGCATCTTGGCGAGCTTGTCCCTCCACTTGGAGGGCGCATCGTCGTTGAGTTCCGAAACGTGTCGGGCGATCAGGTCGCACTCGTACTTGTCGAGTGCGTCCGGGTCGCGCGCGGCCAACTTCTGGTCGTAGGCCTTCCGCTCGCGATCAAGTGCGGGCCGAAACACGACCTTGACGGCCGGGTGCAGACCGGGAACGGCGGCGATGTCGTGGGTTCGGGTGAACCCGTCGTCGATGAACAGGGGATCGGACAGGGGATCGGACACGGGAACCTCACGCGGTAGAATCGACCGTCACAACGAGTTCGTCGGTGGACCCCGTCTTGCGGGCCACGCCCTGCCAGGCGAGGTCGAGGATGCCCCGCTGCCCGAACGGCAGCGGTTGCTTGGGGGCGCGGACCTTCGCCATCGACAGGCCGAGGCTGAACGCGCCGTTGGTGAACGTGGCGGCCACGGCGACCGCCGTCGCGGCCGACCCGTACACGGCCGACGAGTCGCCCAGGGACAGCCCGCCGAGCGAGACGGTGACGATCCGGTCCGTGGCCTTGATCTGGGTCGGGGTCAGGCTGTTGCGGTACTTCACCTCGAGACGGTTCTCGACCCGGACCTCGATGCTCGAAAACTCGTAGGTGGTCGATGCGATGGTGAGCGCGCCGTCGGTCAGCACGAACGGGCCGCCGGTCGAGGCGTCGATGGTGTTCGCGCCGATCGAGCCGGCCTCCGCCTCGTCCTTGCCGACCACCTGGAGCGACGCCTGGACCGGGCCGCCCTCCTGCGCGGTGATCGTGAGCGTGTCCACGACGCAGCCGTTGTAGCTGTACGTCGTGCCGTCGCGGACCGCGATCCAGTACGCCTCGGGCAGCGCTTCGGCCAGCGGGATCGTGTTGCCGGATTTCGTGCCGCCCAGAGCCAGGTACAGGAGCGTGTTGAGTTCGGCCGGGGTCGGCGCGAACATGAGCGTGCCGTCCACGCGGCGGGTGCCGCGGCGGGCGCGGTCGTCGAAGTGCGAACGGGAGCCGCGCATGCCGTCGGTGCCGATCACCTGTTCGGTCACGCCGATGGTCGAGCCGGCGAGGAACTCGAACTCGACGGTCGCGGTCGTGGTGTTGTCGTCGTAGCCGAGGCGGTTGAAGACGCCGACCTTGTCTGCCACGGGTTGCCCCTCCGGTTACGGGTCTCAGTGTGCCGCCCCCGGTTGCCCGGCTGCGCCCGCTCACTCGCGGAGGTAGCGCCCCACGCACGTCACCACGAGCGCGGTCTGGAGCTTCTGGACGGCCGGCGAGTCCTTGTCGTAGATCGGGCCGGAATCGCTGACCTCGCACCAGCAGTTCTGGCTCACCGCGCTCAGTCGCTTGTTGTGGAAGCTCACCCGCACCTGCCGGCGGAAGAGCGTCAAATTGGGCAGGCTGGCACTCTTGGTGCCCGAGGTCTGGCCGAGGCCCATGAGCAGGACCGCGACGGGGAAGCCGATGCCGTCGTGGACGTTGGTGTGCAGCTCGCTCCGCTCCTGTTCGGGGCCGACGCAGGCGACGACGACCGCGGGCAGGTCGACCGTGGCGATATCACTTTCCGGGTCGTCGAGCGCATAAACCGTCAGGCCGATGCCGACGGCGTCGAGGACCGCTTTGACGGCGGCCCGCGCGGCGACGTGGTGATCGGTCACGCTGATCGGCACGGGTGCCCTCCCTAACTCGCCTGCCACTGCTTCGCGGCTCGTTCGGCCAGCACTTCGGCGATGGCCCCCTGTGCCCGCTCGGACAGCCCCATGAACGGCCGGGCCGGGACGACCGCCTTCTTGCACAGGAGGAAGTGCCCGACCATCCGCCCGCCCGTCAGCCGGGCGAACAGCGGCACCACCTTCGTTCCGCGCAGCCGCCGCGGACTGCCCGCGCGCTTGGCCTCACGGGTCAGGGGGATCGCCAGGAACTTCGCCCGCCGCGGCACGATCGTCCCGCCGTAGTGCATGAGGCCCGCCGCGGCCTCGGCCGTGAACCACACCAACTCGGTCGCCGTGTGCCGGCCCTGGATCGACGCCATGAGCCGGCCGGTGTCCTGCAGCGGCTTGCCCGCACCGCTGGGCCGGCTGTACTTCAGCGGCCGCCAGGCGGACCCGTCGGGCGCGGTGCCGGTCTGGAACCGCCGCTTGATGTCCGCCCTGCCGATTTCCAGGAGCTCGCGGGCGGTCGCGGCGTCGAGCGGGCCACTCGCTTTCACCGGCGGGGCGAGCGGTCCCGTCTGGGCCTGCGCCATCCGGGCCAGGTCCGCGAGTGTCGCGGCGGTCGCGAACCCGGCCATGCTAGAGCCTCGTCCCGTCGCCCAGAGTGAAGTCGCCGGAGCCGTCCGGTTCGTCGAGCGTGAAGCGGTCCGCGCCCGTGTCCAGGTCGCCGGTCCCCACCCGGCCGTTGACCGGGAGGGCGATCTCGTCGGCCACGACGATCTGTTCCTCCTTCAGCTCCTCAAGAGCCTGCTTGTAATCCTCCATGAGCTGCGTCGGGTACGCCTCGCCGCGCTTGGACGCTTCGAGCAGCGCGTACAGCACGCCCAGGCGGGTGTTCCACTCGGTGCGGGCCTCCCAGTCGTCGAGCTGCGCGGCCGTGAACCCGCGGCCCATCAGGACCGCGCGCAGCTTCTTGTAGGCCTTGCCGTTCGCGACCGTGACGAGATTCGTGCCGATGTGCGCCGGCAGTTCGGCCGAACTCGCCACGCCGAGCGCGCCGGCGATGGCCGTCTTCAGTTCGGCGTCGGTGATCCAGGCCATACGGACCTACCTCACCCGGTCGCGAGGAGCTGACGGGCCAGGGCCGGCGCGGGCGTCTCGATGGCCGAGGGGGCCGGCTGCAGCGCAACGGCCTTTGCCATTTCGAGCATGCCCAGCAGAACGACCTTGTCCGCGACGTTGGTCTTGAGGGCGAACTTGCCGTCGATCAGGCGGACGACGATTTCCACGGCGCGGACTCCTGTGTCGGCGAAGAAGGCCGCGCCCCGATCCGGTGGCGCGGCCTTCCGGGGTGTCGGGCGCGGCGGCGGTTATGCAAGGCCGGTGACGAGGGTCGAGGGGAACGCCAGCACGCTCGCCTGGATGAAGCCGGGCAGGGCAATATTGCCGCCAAAGTACACGGCGATGTGCGCCGGGCCGACGATGAACAGCGGGTTCAGGGGCTCGTACAGCAGGTCGAACTGGTACACGTTGAGTGTCGCGGCCGTGCCCTGCAGGTCCACCTGGCCGGCCTTGCGCGCCAGTTCCGTGATCACGGGGGCCGCGACGCCGTCGGCCGTGTACGCGGAGTAGCTGGTGAACGGGGCCGCGGCCGTGATGTCCGACCGCATGTTCGCCGGAACCTCGGTCGTGGACGTGCCGGCGGTCTGGACCTGCGTCCGGTCGAAACCGATGACGATCTCGTTCTCGTGTGCGTCGGTCGTCTGGACCCCGACCTGGCACTCGACCGCGATCCGCAGCGGGACCATCGTGTACCCCGTGGGCACGTTGATCGCCAGTTCGGGCTGCTCCAGGTCGAGCACGGTGCCGTCGCCGCCGCCGGTGATCGGCGTGGTGAGCGCCCCGACCTGGACGTGCCAGCCGAAGCCGCGGGCGATGAACGCCTGCCGCCAGTCGGCGACACAGAGGCCCGCGAACAGGGCTTTGAGTTCGACTTCCGCGGGCGTGGCGGAGTAGTCCTTCGCGAGGTTGAGGAGGTCGACGCTCATGTTCCCGCATCCTCTTGAATGAGTCGGTGGAGTTCGGCCAGTTCGTCAGCGTTGTCGCGGGGCCGCTCGAGCGCGGGCACGTACTGCGCGGCGAGCGTCCGGTACGCACTCTCGCGGTCGCTCTGGGTCGTCGGCGCGTCCGCGTGGCCGTTGACCGTGTCGCGGATCGCCTTCTTGAGCCGGTACGCCGGGCTCATGCCCGCCTGCGCGTCGTCGAACGCCAGACACCAGTACCGGCCCTTGGTCGCTCGCGCGGCC
Source organism: Planctomycetia bacterium (assembly GCA_005773755.1). Classification (GTDB taxonomy): domain Bacteria; phylum Planctomycetota; class Planctomycetia; order Gemmatales; family Gemmataceae; genus Gemmata. Next base: position 3,112 of record SXHE01000926.1, on the reverse strand, counting down.
GCGTCGAACAGCGCGTAGGCCGTGCGGAACGCCGTCAGTTCCGGCAGCGCAGCGATCACCGTCCGGCAGCTCGTCAGGAATGATTCGGCGACGGCCACGGGCTACCCCTACTGTGCGGACGCGGTGTCTCGGTTCTCGGTCACGTCTGGGCCGCCGGCTCGCTCAGCTGTCGAGCGAGCTGGTCGGCAGGTAGTCGAACACGTCGCGGTAGGTGTTCGTCACGGTCGCGCCCGAGGTGCCGGCCGCGATCAGTTCGGACTTCTGCACGGTCCGCAGCAGTTCCGCGAGCTGCAGGTTGCACAGCAGCAGGAAGTTGTCCGGCGCGGGCACCCAGTTCTCGTGGACCTTCATCGTGGAATCGACGTCCGCGCCCTTGGGCAGGGTGAACGTGCGGAACCGGTTGATGATGTCCTTGATGTGGCCCTGCAGTTCCGGCAGGGTCGGGGTGTCCGTGATGGTGAGCAGCACCGCGTCCCACCAGAACCCGTAGGCCAGACCGAACCGGCAGTCGGCCCAGTACTCGATCTCCTTGACCTTCTCGGACAGCGCGTCGCGGGAGTCGTCCTTGAGTTCGGACAGCGCCTCGCGGTCCTGGAAGATGATCGGCTTGATGGTCGGGTTCGACAGGTTGAGCGCGAGGATCTTGTGCGCCGCCCCGTCGTTGCCCGCGTTGTCCGCGGTCATCTGGTTGTCGCCGGAGCCGATGGTGTGGCTGTCGGCGATGAAGTTCGTGCCGTCGAAGCACGGCTTCGAGGCCCCGGCCGCCAGGTGGTCGAGCGTGCGGTAGCCGATGTCCTTCTTGCCCTGTTCGGGCAGCCCCTTGACCGTCAGCAGGTAGCCGCCGATCTGGTCGTCGTCCAGGTCCGTCTTGCGGACCGAGACCGGCCCGATCCGGTACTCGACGTTCTCGACGGTGTACGGCGAGACCGTGAGCCGCTGGCCGGGGCTGTACCCCTTGAACTCCCGCAGCCGCGGCAGGTTCGACATGTACAGGTGGGTCTCGACCCGCGTGGTCGAGGGGATCTTCGTCGTGAAGCGGTCGTAGGCCGCCGGCATGACGCGGTTCTCGGCGGCCTGCTTGCCCTGCATGAACTCTTGCCGGGCCATCGCGGAGAACGCGCCGACGTCAACGGGCATGGTGAAACTCCCAGGGGGCCAGACGGTCGGGGTCGGGTCACGGTGCGGGCGGCGGGCCGGGGCGGTTCCGAGCGCCCCGGCCCGCGGGTTATCAGGTGATGTCGCGGAAGGTCACGAACCAGGCCGAGCCGTTCGAGACGAGCTGGACCGTGTCGTACTGCGCGTCCACCGTGGCGAGAGTGGCCGCGCCGTCGATGGTTTCCGCGCCCGACCCGTCGAGGGTCGCGGCGAAGGCGTCGGAGGTCGTCTTGACGAAGGTCAGGAGCGACCCGGCCGGGCAGTCGGCGACGGCCGGCAGGGTGATCGTGAAGGCCGCGGTGTTGGGGACGAAGATCGTCTTGTTGACGTCCCACTTGGAGAGCGACTGCGCCCCGGTCGCGGCCAGGAACTTCGCCGCGCCCAGGCGGCGGTTGGCGGCGACGCCGTCGTAGGCCAGTTCCACGAGGGCGATGGACGTCGCGACCTTGTCCACCACCTTGCCGATCAGGTTGGCGTAGGTGCGGGTCGAGGGGTCGAGGGTCGCGGTCTGGTCGTCCACCGCGTAGCACGGCTTGTCGATGTCGCCCTTGGCGACCGAGGCCAGGGCGATCTCCAGGTAGAGCGGCTTGTGCAGGTCGATCTCGTGGTTGGCGTCGCCGGCCGTGGCCGCGGCCATGACCGGGTTGCCCTCCCGCCCGCGGACGACGCCGTCCAGGACGTAGCTCGCGGCGTCGTCGAACTTGTTGCCGTAGCCGGCCGTGGAGAGCCCCATGAGGGCGTTCACGTAGAACGTCGTCTCGGCCGACAGGGTCGCCAGTTGGCGGCGGAAGAACTCGTCCGTGCGGCGGACGGTTCCCTTCTTGACGCGCTCGGTTGCGTTGGCCACGGGGTGCTCCGGTCGGGTGGGTCGGCGGCGGTTCGGGTCATCGGTTCGGACGAGCGGCCGGTGTGCGGTCAGCCCTTGATGAGCTTGTCCGCGGTGTACTCCGGGTCCTTCTTGTGCATCTCGGCAAACTTCTCGACGAACTGGTTGCGGTTCTTGTACCCGCCGGCCTTGAGCGCGCCGTCCGGCAGGGTCTCGGCGAACTGCCGCACCTTCGCGACCTCGGCCTCGGCGTCCGGCTTGGCGGTGGGGTCTTTCGGGAACCGCTCGCCGAACTTCAGGATCGGTGAGCGCTTGGCGAGTTCGATCTTCTTCAGCTCGTAGGCCGAAGCCGTGCGAGTCTGGCCGTTCTCGCTGTACTTGTGGACCCGGCGCAGGTTGTCGAGCGGCAGCAGGATCGACAGGTAGTCCGCGCGCTGGGCGGGCAGAATCTGGCCCTTCTCGATCAGCCGGTCGCAGAAGGATTCCGCGTCCTGCTTCTTCGTTTCGTGGTTGCTGCGGCGCAGTTCGCGCACCGCAAGGTCGGCCTCGTTGAACAGCTCGCGCGCCTTACGGCGGTACCGCGCGGTTTCGCTCATGGTGCGCACCTGGGAGTTGCGGGGCTTGGTTCGGCGGCGTTCGCTCATCGGCGCGACCGGGGCCGGCGCGGGGGGAGCGGCCGGGGTCGCGCCGCCCAGAAGTTGGGTCGCCAGCGCGCGAAGCTCTTCTTCCGGCATCACTTCGAGCTGCGCGGCGTCCTGGCCCATCGCGACCAGTTCGGCGATCAGCTCTTCGCGGGGGGCCGAGGCCGGGTCGGCGAACTCTTCGACCGGCTCCTCGGGCCCGACCGGGGCCTCGGCCGTCATCTCGTCGTAGAGGGCACCGAGTTCGTCGTCGGACAGCGCGTCGAGTTCGGCCGCGTCCTCGCCCAACTCGACCAGCTCCGCGATCATGTCCTTGCGGGACGGGCCGGCGGGCGATTCGGTCTCCTCGCCCTCGGCGAACGGGGCCGCGGGTGCCGGCGGCGCTGCCGGCGCGGCGGGGGTCGGGCTGGGCAGGTTCTTCACGAGGTCGGCGAGCTGCTCGTCGGAGAGCGCGTCGAGCGTGGCCTGGGCGACGCCCGGCATGGCCTGC
>SXHE01000925.1 GCA_005773755.1 Planctomycetia bacterium | reverse complement strand
GGGTAGGGGGCCGCTGCTCATGCGGGTTCGTCGTGCGGTGTGGGGCGGGCGTACCGATTGTAGCGGCCCGGCCCGCCGACCACGATACGCTCGCGGTCCATCGATTCTTTCTCGGACGTTCGCGCGCGCCGACGAAAGGACAGTTGGCGACGGAGCGTACAGTTTCCGTGCGGATCGGGTAAGCTGTGCCCGGCGGCGCGATTGGGTCGGACACACGCGGGAGCCATCATGCCGGAGCCGGGCGAAAACACGGGCGAAGCGCGCCGCCGGGCGGCGCGGAAGATCGACCTGGGCAAGGTGCTCGACGACGTGCTCCTCGGCACGCCGGCCAGCGCCGGGCCGAAGGCGGTCACGAACTCTGTTGGCATGTCGTTCGTCCAGATTCCGTCGGGCAAGTTCCAGATGGGATCGCCGGCCGACGAAGCCGGGCACCGGGCGAACGAGGGGCCGGTTCACGAGGTCGTGATCGGCTCCGCCTTCTACCTCGGCGTCCACGTCGTGACGCAGGCCGCGTACCTCGCGGTGACGGGCAAGAACCCGGCGCGGTTCGGCGCGGCCGACGGCGGCGGACCGGAGCACCCCGTCGAGAGCGTGACGTGGCTCGACGCGGTCGCGTTCTGCCAACAGCTCTCGGGGCGCGCGGAAGAGCGCGCCGCGGGGCGCAGCTACCGCTTGCCGACGGAAGCGGAATGGGAATACGCGGCCCGCGCCGGGAGCGCGACGCAGTTCGCCTTCGGGTCGAGCTTCGGCGCGGGTGAAGGGAACTGCGCCGCCGCGTATCCTCATGGAGGTGGAGAACCGGGCGCAGCGGTCGGCCGCACGACGCCGGTTTCGCGCTACCCGGCGACCGCGTGGGGGCTGCGCGACGTTCACGGCAACGTGTGGGAGTGGTGCGCCGACTGGTACGGTGAGGCGTACTATGCGACGCTGCCGTTGCGCGACCCGCCCGGCCCGGCGGCGGGCAAGTTCCGCGTACTGCGCGGCGGCTCGTGGAAGAACCAGGGGGCCGCGTGCCGCGCCGCGTACCGCAACGCGCTGGCCCCGCACCAGCGCGACTCCGCCACCGGGTTCCGGGTTGTGATGAGCGTATAAGTGAACCAACTATGCCCCGCCTTCTGCTAGTCGAAGACGAGCAAGTGAACCGCGATCTGTTCCGGCGGCGGCTGGAGCGGAAGGGGTACGCCGTTGTCACCGCGGAGGACGGCCTCGGCGCGGTTGCGCTGGCGGCGAGCGAGAAACCCGATCTCGTGCTGATGGACTTGGGCCTGCCGGACATCGACGGTTGGGAGGCGACGCGGCGCATCAAGGCCGACCCCGCGACTGCGGCCGTGCCGGTGCTGGTGCTGTCGGCGCACGCCGGGGACGACGCGCGCCAGAAGGCGTTCGCCGCGGGGTGCGAGGAGTTCGAGACGAAGCCGGTGAACTGGGACGCGCTGTTCAAGAAGATCGAGGCGGCGCTCGCGCGCGCCGGGGAGCGTGCGAAAGCTGCCGCGCCGCCGCCCGCGCCGGCCGACGACACGGTCGATCTGGGCGGCGCGCCCCCGGCCGGCGAACCCGGCGCGAACACCGACGTGGTGCGCACCGCTCCCGCGCCGGCCGCGGCTCCGAAACCGAAGGACGACGAGAAGGAACTGTGCGCGGTTCAGCCGAAGCTCATCCTCGTGGTCGAAGACAACGACGCGAACCGCGTCATGCTGTGCCGGCGGCTGAACAAGCACGGGTACGCGACGACCGAGGCCGCCGACGGCCGGCAGGCACTGGACGCGGTGCTGAAGCAGCGGTTCGACCTGGTGCTGTGCGACATCATGATGCCCGGCGTGGACGGGTACGAGGTGCTGCGCGAGATGAAGGCCGACCCGGACCTTGCGGCGGTCCCGATCATCATGATCTCGGCGCTCGACGAGATGGCCGGCATCGTGCGGTGCATCGAGATGGGCGCGGAGGACTACCTCCAGAAGCCCTACGACCCGGTACTGCTGCACGCCCGCATCAACGCCTGCCTCGACAAGCGCCGGCTGCGCGATCAAGAGATGGCGTACCTGCGCGCGGTCGCGGACCTGACGCGGGCGGCGGCGCAGGTCGAAGGGGGCGCGTTCGACGACGCGCCGCTGGCACCTATCGCCGCCCGCGACGACGCGCTCGGCACGCTGGCCCGCGTGTTCGCGAAGATGGCACGTGAGGTGCAGGCCCGCGAGAAGCAGTTGCGGAGCGACGTGCAGAAGCTGGTCGCGGTCGAGGTCGATCACCGCGAACTGGAGCAAGAGGTGAGCCGCGTCACCGCGTCGGACGCCTTCGACAAGGCCCGCGCGCTGGCCGACGAAGCACGGGCGCGCCGGCGGCGCGATTAACACACACGCGAAGCCGCAAGCGGCTTGAGAAAGACCCATGCGACAGATCGTGTCCATTCACTCGTATCGCGGCGGCACGGGGAAATCGAACCTCACCGCCAACCTCGCGACCGCGGTCGCCCTCACGGGCAAGCGGGTCGGCGTCGTCGATACGGACATTCAGTCGCCCGGCATTCACGTCCTGTTCGGCCTCGACGACAAGCAGATGACCCGCGCGGTCAACGACTACCTGTACGACCAGTGCCCGATCAAAGACACCGCGTACCACGTCTCGCCGGCGGAAGTGACCGCGGCCGGCGGGCAGATGTTCCTGGTGCCCGCCAGTATGCGCGCCGCCGACATCGCCCGCGTGCTCAAAGAGGGCTACTCAGTCGAGAAGCTGACCGCCGGGTTCGAGCAGTTACTCGAAGACCTGGACCTGGACTTCCTGTTCGTGGACACGCACCCCGGCATGAACGAAGAAACGCTCATGTCGGTGGCGATTTCGGACTGGCTCATCTTGATCTTGCGCCCGGACCGGCAGGACTACCTCGGCACCGCGGTCACGATCGAGGTGTCGCGCAAGCTCGGCGTGCCGAACCTGCTGCTGGTGGTGAACAAGGCGCTGGCGAGCATGGATCAGGCGGCGCTGCGGAAGGACGTGGAGCGGTCGTTCGCTGCGGAACTGGGCGCGGTGCTGCTGCTGTCGGAAGACATGCTGCGGTTGGGCAGCACCGGGATCATGTCACTGAAGTTCCCGGACCACCAGTTCACGCGCGCGGTCGCGGCCCTGGCCGCGCGGATCGTGGGCGCGAAGTGACACGCGCCGCTACAGCCGGCCTCGGTGAGGCTGGAGCTAGACGAGTTGCACCGCACCGGGGTCAACGACCCCGGCTACAGTAGACGGGCGTTACGCCTTCGGCGGCTTCGGTGCGGCCGGCGGCGCGGTGGCGGTGGCTCCCGGCACGGCGGGCGGTGGGGCCGGCGGCTTCGGTGGCTTCGGCTTCGGCGGCGACGGGGACGAACCCTTCTCGCCGGGGCCGGGCTTCGGGGCCAGTAGCGCGACCATCCGCTTGCCTTCCATCTTCGCCGGCATTTCCAGTTTGCAGTCGTTCACCAGCGCTTCCAGCACCTGGTTCATGACCCGCTGGCCCTCCTCGATGTGCTGCATCTCGCGCCCGCGGAACAGCACGTTCACCTGCACCTTGTCGTTGTGCTCGAGGAACTGCCGGGCCTGGTTGATCTTGGTCTGGATGTCGTGGTCGCCGGTCTTCGGGCGGACCCGGATTTCCTTCAGTTTCTGCTGGTGCGTCTTCTGGTGCGCCTTCTTGGACTGGGCGTATTTGAACTTGCCGTAGTCCAT
>SXHE01000924.1 GCA_005773755.1 Planctomycetia bacterium | reverse complement strand
CGGCAGGTCTTCCGGGGCCGCGACCAGCTTCGCCGTGACCGTCTCGACCTTGTCGCCCTCCTTGCGCTTCACTTCGACCTTCACGTCGCTGTTCGGCGTGAGCCGCTGGAGCGCGGTGATGAACGCGGCCCGGTTCGGCACCGGGGTCGGGGTGGGCAGGGCGGCCGCGCCGAACTTCATAATGCGGTCGCCGATCTTGATGCCGGCCAGGTCCGCCGGGCTTTTCGGGTACACGTAACGGACAATGACGCCCGGACCCGGGTCGTCGCGCATCGGCAGGATGCCGAAGAAGGCGTTCACGTACATGACCGTTGTGCCGAGCAGCTTGACCCCCTTGAACTCCATATCCTTGTCGCCGCGGGTCACCTTCAGCGTCACCTCGTCGCTCTCGTACAGCGGCCCCATGATGTGTTGGAGCGTCGAGTAGTTGGGGACCGGCTTGCCGTTGATCTCGACGATCTTGTCGCCGATGGCGAGGCCGGCGCGGGCGGCGGCGGAGTCGGGCTGGATGGCCCCGACCACCGGCGCGGCGTTGTACACGTCGGCCCCGGTCGGCGAGATGCCGAGCAGCCCGCGCTTCAGGTCCTTGCCCTCCTTGAGCCGCGGGAACACGCGCAGGATGTCTTCGAGCGGGACCGCGAACCCGATGCCGCCGTCGTAGCCCTCCACGCCGGCCGTTTCGCCCTCGCCGCGGTTGCTCGCGGGAACGATCACGCCGAACACGCGGCCGTCGATGGACACGAGCGCCCCGCCGTAGTTCACCGGCGAGGTCTTGGCGTCGGTCTGGATGGCCTTACCCCAGATGCGGTTGGTCGCGCTCACGATCCCGATCGACATGGACGGCGGGTGATCGACGTTGTTGTCGAGGGTGCGGCCCAGGGTCAGGCCCCACTGCCCGACCTCGACGTCCTTCTTCGGGAACGCCTCGGGCAGCGGCAGGTCTTTGGCCTCGACCTTGAGCAGCGTCAGCATGCGGGTGTGGTCGGTGGCGACGACTTTCGCGACCAACCGCTGGGGCTGGCCGGGGATCGTGATGAAGATCTCGGTCGGCTTGTTCGCGAAGTTGAACGCGCTCGAGATGATGTACCCGTCCGCGGAAATGATCAGCCCGGTGGTCGGGCCGGTGCCCTTGCGGATCGCGGGCGGCCCCTTGCCCGGAGGAGCCTTCTTGCCGATGGTCTCGGCCCCGCCGGCCGTCTCGATCTTGACGATGGCCGGCGCGGCCTTCGCGCTCGCGGCCTTCATCGCCTTCTCGGTGGCCTCATTCAGGTCCGGTTTCGGCTGCGCGCCCGCGGGCGCGCCCGCGACCAGCACCGCGACCACGGCCACCCACGGCCGCGCGGACTTCGAGAACGTGAGCGTCATTGTTGGGGTTCCTTGTGGCTCGGTAGCGAGCGGCGCGGCGTCGGCCCGCCGGTGTGTGTTGAATTACTTCGGCGGCGCGACCGGCTTCACCGGCGGCGCGCCCAGTTCGATCTCGACGGTCTGGAGCGCTTCGCCGCGGCGCACCTCGAGCCGCAGCTTGGTGCCGCCGCGGGTGTTCTTCTTGATGTACTCGTTGAACGCCTTGATGCTGATGATCGGCTCGCCGTCCACGAAGCTGACCAGGTCGTCGGGCCGCAGGCCGGCCTTCTCCGCGGGCGAACCGGGCACGATGTCCTCGATGTACGCCGGCGTGCGGTCCAGCACGTTGGGCACGAAGATGATCCCTTGGTAGCCGCCCGTGGCCCCGGACGGCGGCGGCGGCGGCGGCGCGATGTACTTGCCCTGCATCGCCAGGCGCACGAAGTCCGGCATCGTCACCGTGATCGTCTTCTCCTCGGTCACGTCCTTGCCGTCCTTGTCCTTCAAGGTCACGAACTGCTTGGTCTCCGACTTCGCGACGACCGGGATCGCGTAGTTCACCCAGGTCTCGCTCTGGGCGTTCTTGAGTTCACGGCCGATGATGCCGATCAGATCACCCTTGCGGTTCAGGAGCGCGCCGCCGGCGGCACCGGGGTTGTTGGTGATCGCGTCCACGATGTACACCTCGCCGGTGTACGGGAACTCGAACACCCCGCGCCGGCCCGCCATCTTGGTGTACGCCGAAACGACCCCGCGCTGAACCGACAGCGGCTCGTCCCGCAGCGCGATCTCGAACGTGTTCGACAGGGCCAGCACCCAGTCGCCGGCCGCCGCGGGCGGGCGCTTCGCCGCCGCTTCGAAGTCGTAGAAGTCCATGTTCAGCCCGTTCACCTCGTCCACCTTCTTGCCGTCGATCCGAATCTTGATGAGAGCGATGTCGAGGCGGGACTCGGTCGCCATGACCTGCGCCCGGTAGCGGAACCCGTCGTAGGTGTGGACGACGAGGTCGGCCGTGTCGAGGAGCTGGCTGGCCACGGTGATGATGTGGCCGTCCTTGCTGACGACGATGCCGGTACCGAAGTTGTTGAGCCGGGAGAACCCGCCGGCCCCGAACACTTTGACTAGCTTCTTGTTCGCCTCTTTCGCGGTGTCGGCGAACGGCTCTGCCGCTGGCGCGGCACAGGGTGTCGCGCACGCAGCGAACACGGCAACGAGGGCTACGAACGTCTGGCGCGTGAACATGGTGCGGTCTCGTGGCAGCGCGTGCGGAAACGTGTGGGGTGAGCAACTCTTCTGTAGCCGGGGTCAGTGACCCCGGAGCTGAACGATTCGCACAGCTGCGGCCTCATGAGGCCGGCTACAGAAGGATCGAGGACTACTTTTCCAGCGTGTACTTGGTGACGGTCAGGGTCGCGTACTTTTTGTCGCGGTAGTGGACCACCATCTTGTGCGGTAGCTTCTTCCCGTCCACGTCCTTGTAGTCGTAGAAGTACACCTCGCACGGGTCGCGCTCGTCCAGGATTTCCGAGTCCTTGGCGACGTAGGTCTCGAACCCGAGCAGGGTGCCGTCCTTCTGCGAGAAGAACCACTTGCAATCGACCGAGCCGTACTTGGTGTTGATGACCGAGCAATCGACCCGCAGCGCGCTCAGCGACTTGGGGGCCGAGCCGTCGGCCGGGGGCGGGTAGAACGGCTCCGTGCCGCCGTGCGCGAACAGCCGCTCGAAGCCCTTCGCACCGAGCGTCATGAACCGGTGGTAGTGGTACATCGCCATCATCAGCCCGCCGCTCCCGACCGGCTGGCTGTGAACGCTCAGGTCGGACTTGAGCGGTTCCAGCGTGGTCGGGATGTTGAGCTTCATCGACACCTTCGCGTCGCCCGCGGTGTCGACGACCTCGACCTTCATCTCGCCGTTGCGGTCGGCCTGCTCGTATTTGCCGTCGATGGTCCACTTGCCCGGCACGGTGCTGAAGTCACCGTGCTTCTTGAACGCGGCGAGCAGCTTATTCTGCTCCTGTGCGTTGAAGAACCAGTTGGAGTACCCCTTCCGCGCCTCGTACATGGCCGCGGCGGCCCCACCGCCCTTCGGAACCGGCCCCTTCGGAACCGGCACGGGCACCGGCGGGCCTTTGGGCGGCGGCTGGTTCGGCTTCTCGACTTCTTTCGTCTGGTTCGGCATCAGCCGCACGAGCAGTTCGGACTGCGCCCGCTCGCGGCGAATCGTGAGCGGCACGCGCCAGCCGTTGGGGTAGATGCCGAGGATGTTCTTGTACATGTTCGTACTGGTTACGGAACGCCCTGCGAACTGGAGCAACTGGTCGCCGTCCTTGAGCCCGCGGCGGAAGGCGTCGCTCTCGTCGAGCATCTGCTTCACGACCATCTTCGTCAGCGGGGCGTCTTCGGACTCGGTGCCG
>SXHE01000923.1 GCA_005773755.1 Planctomycetia bacterium | reverse complement strand
GGTCGGCTTCGGCTTGAAGTCGGCCGTGTTCACGGTGGCACCGGGCACGCTCCCGCCGGCCAGCGTCGCGATCACGCCGCTGATGCCGCTGTCCACCGCGACCAGGTGCTCGAGCACCATGTACGCCGACCAGTACCGGCTGCTGTCTTCGAGTCCGGCCGGGCGCGGGACGAGCACGCGCCGCGCGCCGGCCGCTGGGTCGAGAGCGCGCACCAACGCGAGTATCCGGTCGGCCTCGGCGCGGAACCACGCACTCGCGCGCTTGCGCGACACGATCAGGTTCAGCACACAGAAGCCGGTTCGGGCGAAGAACAGTTCCACCCGCGGGAGCCCCGCGCCCGGCGGCTGAAGTTGGGGTTCCGTTTCGTTCTGGGTCACGCTTCGCCCTCCTCCACAACGAGTTTAAGCGCCGAACGTACGGGCCAGCGGCCCTGATAGGGCTAGCCCGCGTGTGCGCGGCGCTTACATGAAGAACGAGCGAATCAACTCGTCGCCCCTTTAGCGGCCTCGTCGATCCGCGCCTGTAAATCTGGCGACACCTTCTTGTTGCCCTTGCAGCCGGGGCCTTTGGTACAGGCCAGGTAGTAGCCGGGGCCGAACCGCGACTTCAGCAGCTTCAGCGGCGCGCCGCACTGCGGGCACTCGTCGCTGATCTCCAGCGCCAGCACCGGGTCTTTCTTCTTCTCCGTCTTCGGCTGCTCCGGCGGCAGGATGTCCTTGAGCTTCTCCTTCAGCTCCGCGTTGATGGACTTGCTGCCGCGACACTTGGGGAACCCGGTGCAGGCCAGGAACGGGCCGCGCCACGAGGTCTTGATAATCATCGGCTTGCCGCACTTCTCGCAGTTGATGCCGGTGTCCGCGGGCTTGACCGGCTTGCCGTCCGCGTCGCAGTCGGAGATGAACCCGCACTTCGCGTCCGGGCACTGCACGTACTTCTTACCCGCCTTGCTCTCCTTCACCAGCACGTTGAGCTTCTCGCACCGCGGGCACGGGTGCGCGGTCGGTAGCGCCGTGACGCTGATCTTCCCGTCGGCGCTCTCGTTCATCGTGGTGGGGCAGTCCGGCGCGCCCTCGCAGGTGTAGAACACCCCGAACCGCCCGGTCTTCTTCACCATGAACTTGCCGCACGCCGGGCACACGATGTCCGTGACCGCCGGGCCTTCGATCTCCTTGCCGGACGAGTCCTGCTTGTACGAGCAGGGGGCTTCCTTGTCCTTCCACCCGGTGCAGCCGAGGAAGTACCCGCCGGTCTTCGCGGTGAACCTCTTTTCGAGGGGCCGCTTGCCGCACTTCGGGCACGTCTCGTCGGTCACGAACCGCGCCGACTCCATCTCCGTGTCGGCCGCTTTCAGGTCTTTGGAGAACGGCGTCCAGAACTCGTTCAGCACGCCCTCGTAGTTGGTCTCGCCCTCCTCGATCTTGTCCAGCTTCTCCTCGAACCCGCTGGTGAACTGCAGGCTCATGATGTTCGGGAAGTGTTTTACCAGCAGGTCGGTGACGACCTTGCCGATCTCGGTCGCGTAGAACCGGCCGCGGTCCTGCGTGACGTACCCGCGCTTCTGGATCGTGCTGATGATGCTGGCGTAGGTGCTCGGGCGACCGATGCCTTCCTTTTCGAGCGCCTTCACCAGCGAGCCTTCGTTGAACCGGGGCGGCGGCTGGGTGAAGTGCTGACTCTCGAACAGGTCGAGCCGGTTCAGCACGTCCTTCTCGTTCACTTGGGGCAGCGTGGTGTCTTCGTCCTTCCCGGCCGACGGGAGCACCTTGCGGTGGCCGTCGAACGTGATGACGCGCCCGCTGGCGCGGAACAGCCCGCGGCCGGCGGTGATCTCGTAGGTGGTCACGTCCATCTCGGCCGGCACGCACTGGCTGGCGACGAACCGCTGCCAGATGAGCGTGTACAGCCGCAGTTGGTCGCCGCCCAAGCCGGCGGCTTGCGCCTGCTTCGGGGTCAGGTTCACGTCCGTCGGGCGGATCGCCTCGTGGCCCGCTTGCGCGCCCTTCGTCTGCTTGTAGGTGTTGGGTGCGGTCGGCAGGTAGCGCGGCCCCAGGAACCCGGCGGCGTTGCTGATGTAGGTACGCACCGCGGCCAGCGCGTCGTTCGACACCAGCACGCTGTCGGTACGCATGTAGGTGATGAGCGCCGTCTGGCCCATCCCGGCCAGTTCGATGCCCTCGTACAACTTCTGCGCCGTCTGCATGGTGCGGCTGGCGCTGAACTTCATCCGCGCGTTGGCCTGCTGCTGCAGCGTGCTGGTGGTAAACGGCGGCAGCGGCCGGTCCTGCCGGCTCTTCTTCTCCACCTTCGTTACGACGTACTGCACGCCGGCCAGCGCCGCGACGACCGCGTCCGCTTGCGCCTCGTTGCCCAGGTTCGGCGGCGCGCCGTCCCAGCGGGCCAGTTCCGCGAGGAAGGCGTTCGCCGGCGGCGCGGGGATGCCGTCCTTCTCAGCCGCTGGCGGCTTAGCACTATCGCCGTCTTCGGGCGTGGCGTCGCTCGTCTCCGTGTCCACGACCGGTTCGTCGTCGCCCTGCGTGTCCTCGTCGGTGGGCGCGTGCCACTCCACCGCCTTCTTGGGCGCGTCCTTCTTCTTGGCGAAGATTTTGGACTTCGCCAGGTCCGCGGTCCACGCGACGCCGGCCCCGGCCTTCGCCAGCAGCGCGGTGATCTTCCAGTACTCTTCCGTCTTGAAGTCCTCGATCTGGCGCTCGCGGTCCACGATCAGCTTGACCGCGACGGACTGCACGCGGCCGGCGCTGAGGCGCGCCGCGACCTTCTTGCCGAGCAGGTTCGAGAGCGGGAACCCGACGACGCGGTCCATCGCCCGGCGCGCTTCTTGGGCGTCGACGCGGAGCCGGTCGATCTTCTTCGGGTTGGCGACCGCGTTCGTAACCGCGTTCTTGGTGATCTCGTTGAACGTGATGCGGAACGTCTTCGCGTCGGGCAGGTCCAGCTCGTCGGCGATGTGCCACGCGATGCTCTCGCCCTCGCGGTCGGGGTCGGAGGCGAGCAGCACGCGGTCGGCGCGGGCGGCCTCGCGGCCGATCTCGTCGAGGATCTGCCGGGCCGAGCGGAACCGCTTGCCCTTCCCCTCGTCGCCGCTGCCGTCGTCCACGACGTACCGCAGCTTCCACCCGTTGGCGATGTCGATGCCGTTGACCCCGTCGCCCTTCTTCTTGCTGGTGTCGAGGTCGCGGACGTGGCCGTAGCTCGCCAGCACCCGGAAGTTCGGGCCGAGGTACTTGTTGATGGTCTTGGCCTTCGCGGGCGACTCGACCACGACGAGGTCGAAGTTGCCCTTGCCGCCGGACGAATAGGGCGCGCCGTCGCCGTCGTCGGGCTTCGCGGCCGTCTTCTTGGGCGCGGCCTTCTTCGCCGGCGCTTTCTTGGCGGCCGCGGGCTTGTCGGTCGCCGGCTTCTTGCGTGGGGTCGGCACTTCGGGGTTACTCCGTCAACGGTGGATCGGTGTGGACGCAGGTTTAGATGGCGCGATCGGAGCGAGGGTGTGGCATCCAGGTGTCCAACTATATGGAGGCTTGCTGCCGTCAGCCGTTTAGCGACGTCGTTACGGGCGACGCGGCCCGCCTGATTCCCATTTGTTCCGGGCGGCACAATCACTACAATCGGTAGACCGGTCGAATCGGTATGGTAGCGACCAAAGGGCCGAAAGCGCCCCTCACCCTTAGTACAGCGTTACGAAGGCTGTCAACCCCCACGGCCTTCCGGCGTGTCGGCGACGTCGCCGCAAATAGAGGAATAGCAATGGCCTACAACCCGTTCAACATTTTCCGGCGGAACCAAAAGGCCCTCTTCGCCGTGCTGACCGTGTTCGTGATGGTCGTGTTCACCCTCTCCAGCGGGGTCGCCGGCGGCGACTTCTTCGAGACCGTCTCGCGCTGGCTCGGCAGCAAGGGCGGCGGCACGGTGGTGTGCAAGATCGACGGCCGCAAGATCACCGACCGCGAACTCGACGGCGACGCGCGGAGCCTGCGCTACAAGCGGCTGATGGCGAACAAGTTCATGTCGCTCGCGGCCGTTCAGACGCAGCAGAGCCTGGAAGGATACCTCAGCGAGCAGCGCTCGCGCGTCGGCCCGGAGGGGCAACAGACCATCGACGGCACGCTCGGCCTCTTGCGCGAACTGCCCCGGTTCGCCCAACAACCCGGCGGTCTGGAGCAGATCATCAACCTCCTGCCGGGTTACGCCAACTCCCTGAACACCAAGATCGATTCCCCCACCGCGCGGGAAGAGGACAAGGAAGCCGCGCGCGTCGCGCAGCGGCTGGTGCTGCTGCTCCGCACCCAGATCCTCGGCGGCGGGCGGCACTACTTCCTGAACGCCCCCAACCGGAACCAGAACGACCTGATCGAGTTCGTGCTGTGGCAGAAGAAGGCCGACCAACTCGGCATCAAGTTCGGTCGCGAGGACGTGAAGCGGCTGATCCAGACCGAGTTCGCCCTCATGTTCAAGAACGATGTCCCGGTGCGCACGGCGATGGCGAAGGAGACGCAGGGTTTCACGCTGGAAAAGTGCTACGACGCCCTGGCCGAAGAGTTCCGCGTGCGGGCCGCGCAGACCGCCGTACTCGGCTCCACCGGGCGGCACGGCGAAGCGCCCGTGTACGCCACGCCCTACGAGGCGTTCGAGTACTACCGCGACCAGACCAGCCCGTCCGTGTACAGCCTGCTCGCGATCCCCGCGGCGGCGTTCGTGCCGCAGGTGACGGACGTGCCGACCGAGGCGCAGCTCGTCGAGTTGTTCAAGAAGCACGAGACGGCGGAACCGAACCCGAAGAACGAGACGCCGGGCTTCAAGCTGCCGCGGAAGCTGGCGATCGCGTTCCTCGGCATCACCGGCGAGGAGCCGTACTACAAGAAGGTGGCCGAAGAGCAGATCAAGGTCGGCGAGGTGATGGCGAAGGTGTCCGGCGTGTTCACCGTGCCGGTGGCCGGCGTCGGCCCCGCCTGGAACGCCGCCGCCGCCGCCCCGCTGACGCTCAAGGAGCCGGCCGTTGACGCCGCGTACAACGCCTACAAGAACCTGTTCGAGTACCACCGCAACAAGAACTACGAGAAGTCCACGCTCACGCCCAAGTCGAAGTTCAGCTCGTGGGAGCACGACGACCCGATCCTGCCGACCAACGCGGTGAAGGCCGGCACCGTGGCCGCGACCATCGGCGCGTTCGTGGGTCAGGTCGCCGGCCACGGCAACCCGGCCGCCGCCGCGACCCTCGCCAGCACCGCGCCGCTGGCCTACGAGATCCGCGACCGCGTGAAGGTCGGCATCCCGTTCGCGCTCAGCGCGATGCCGACCCCGGCCCTGTTGCAGTCCGCGGTCGGCGGCATCGCCCAGTTCGAGGCCAACCTGCCGAAGCCGCTGTCGATCGAGGCCGTGCGGCCCGAACTCATCAAGGAAGCGATCCCGAAGCGGGCGAAGGCGCTGGCCCTCGGCGGGCAGCCCGACCCCACGAACCCGACCGCCACTGCCGAGAAGGGCGACCTGGACAACTTCATCGCCAAGCTGGAAGAGATGTCCGACAAGGACAAGGAGAAGGGCCGAATGTTCGCCGCCGGCGTGGTGAAGCCCAAGGACAAGGCCGCGGTGGAGAAGTACATCGCCGAGTTCGCCGCGGCCCGCGGCCTGACCGTCGGCAAGTCCGTCGAAGCGCGTGACGAGTGGGCGCTCGAAACCGATCCGGGGCTGGCCCCGCTGGTCGCGGCCCACAACAAGGAACGGGGAGCGACGTACAAGCCCTTCGGGCGCGAGTTCTTCGTGACCATCAGCGGGTTCGACCAGAACACGTTCCGCCCGACCTACGGGCCGACGACCGACACGTTCATCGCGTCGCGGTTCACGACCGCGACGGGCCGCGACCCGTTCGGGCCGACCACGAACTACGTGACGTGGCGCACCGAAGACGTGGCCCCGGCCAAGCGCGGCTACGGGGAGGCGAAGCCCGACGTGATCGCCGCGTGGAAGCACATGAAGGCCCGCGACAAGGCCCGCGAGCACGCGGAGCGCGTCGTCGCCGCCGTCCGCGACCAGGCCGGGGCCGACCCGAGCCGCATCCTCCGAGACTTGCGCCAGGGGGTGATCGATATCGCGCCGGCCAAGGTCAAGGATCAGGTGCGCGAGGTGTTCACGCTCGACCCGGTGGCACCGTTCGTGCCCGGCCCCGGTGGGCGGGTCCAGCCGTTCGGCATGTCGGAATCGGCCAACGTCCCGTATCCGACGCGCGACATGGTGTCGGCGCTGCTCGACAACCGCGAGAAGCCGCTGAAGACCGCGTTCGTCCTCACGGACGCGCCGAAGGACACCTACTACGTCGCCGTGCTGACGAACCGCACGTTGAAGCAGCCGAGCGAGTTCCGGCTCGACGCCTACTCGCAGACCGGCACCGCGCAGGGCATGTTGGGCGAGCACCGCCGCGAGGCGGTCCGCAAGGCCCACGAATCGGTGATCGCGCTGCTGAAGCAGGAGTTCAAGTTCGAGGCCACCGACGACCAGAAGAAGAAGCTGGAAGAGAACGCCAAGACCGGTTCGCGCGACGAGTGACGCCAAAGCCCTCCGGGGTTTCAACCCCCGGAGGGCTTTGTCAATACACCGCCCACGGCCCATTCACCTCGCTCCGGGAGCGGGGCGGGCCTCGGCGAAATGCCGAGGGGTTTCGACAACTCTCTAGTAGGTCAACTATTTTGAACAGCGGGGTAGAGTCGTCGGAGTTTGATCCGGGCATCGGCGGTGGTGAATCGCCAGTTCACGCCGACCGCCCGGTCGTTCCGGTCCACCGACCACGGTTCCAATTCCTTCAGCAAT
>SXHE01000922.1 GCA_005773755.1 Planctomycetia bacterium | reverse complement strand
TCGGTGCGCACCTGTGTGCGCTCAGCAGCGGGCGGGACGCCCGCGGTCCCAGGGACGCTATTTCTTCGGCGCGCCGACCTTCACCTCGTCCGGCTTCTCCTTCAGCGCGGTCGCGGTCTCTTCGTTCAGCAGCGGCCAGAACTTCAGCTTCGTCTTCTTCTCGACGTCCGCGATCGACACGCGGTAACGGGTCCAGTCCTCGACCACGGTTTCGTCGTTGGGCATCCACACGGCAATCGTGCGGCTGTCCTTCGTCGGGTTCCGGCCCTTGTCCACGACCAGCACCACCTTCCACACACTCGCGGGCACGGTCACGAACGGCGGGTTCTTGCCGACGGTCAGTTTCTTCGCGCCGTCGCTCGACACGCCCCCGATGCCGTGCGGCCCGGCCGCGATGTACAGCTCCTTGCCGGTGTCCGCGATCGTGCGGCAGTAGCTCTCGAACCGCTCCCACCCGCCCTGGTTGCACTTGGGCGATTGCGGCACGATGTTCGTCATCAGGAACACCGCGTCGTTGTTCGCTTCGGTGTCCGAGCGGTCCTTCGACGGGACGAGGTGCCCGCGGTCGAACCCGCTGCCGGTGTAGGTGCTAAAGCCCACCTGCGCGAAGCCCTTCGGCAGTCCCTTGTCGGCCTCGAACGCGCCGCGGGCCGTGCGGCCGATGTCCTTCGACACCAGTTGCCAGCACACCCAGTTCGCGCAGCGGGTCTTGTCGTTGTACGACATGACGTACTGCGGCCGGTCGATGAGGAACGCCGCTTTCTCGGCGGGGTCGTCCTTCGCATCGCCCGGCAGCCCGTACCGCACGTTGCGGTTCTTGGTGACCTTCGGCGGCTCCTGCGCCCCCGCGACGGCGGCGACGACCAGCGCGGCGAGCACGCACGCTACTATGCGCTTCATGGTTTCTCCCGCACGATCTTGAGGACGCGGCCGTTGCTCGCGTCGGAGATGTAAATGTCGCCGGTCTTCGGCTGAACGATCACGCCGTGCGGCTGGTTGAACTCCGCTTTCAGCGGGTCGCCGTCGCCCAGGCTCTTGCCCTTCTTACCGGTCCCGGCCACCAGCGACAGCGTGTTGTCCTTCGGGTTGAAGCGCAGGACGCGGTGGTTCTCGGTGTCCGCGATCAGCACGCTCCCGTCGCGGTCGATGCACAGGTGCTTGGGGCCGTTCATCTGCGCCTCCAGCCCCTTGCCGGTAGTCGCGCCGGCCTTGCCGGTGCCGGCGACCGTGCGAATCTTCCCCTTCGCATCGACCACGCGCAGCGCGTGCCCGCCGCGCTCCAGAATCCAGATGTTGCCGTCCTTATCGACGGCGTGCGCCCGCGGGTCGATCAGCGGTTGCTTGGTCGCGTCCTCGCCGTCCTTCGGCACGCCGCGCTGCCCGTTGCCCGCAACTGTGGTGACAACGTTCGACTTCATGTCCACCTTGCGGATGCGCTTGTTGCCGAGATCGGTGATGTACAGGTTCTTCTTGTCGGGGTCGAAGCCGACGCAGAACACGCCGTCGAACTTGGCGTCCTTCGCCGGGCCGCCGTCGCCGATGAAGCCCTTCTCGCCGGTGCCCGCGAACGCGGTAACGTTCCCGGTTCCGACAGAGTACGCGCGGACACGGTTGTTCCAGGTATCCGCGAGGAAGATCGTTAATCCGGGACCGGTTGCCAAACTGTGCATACCGTTGAAGGTCGCCTTGCGTGCATCTCCGCCGTCTCCCGCGTCACCCTTCTCCCCGGTCCCGGCCATCGTGACGAGTTTTCCCTCTCGCGTGATCGCCCGCAGGCGTTCGCCCTTCGCCATCTCGACGATGAGAATCGTGTCGCCGCCGACTGAGAAATCGACACCGAACGGCTGGATCAGTTTGGCCTTCGTCGCCTCGGTGCTGTCGCCGCCGTCGCCGCCCCCGGCAACGAGAACGATCTTGTCCGCGCGAGCGTGCGACGCGGCCAACACGAGCAGGAACGCGGCCAGTAGCGAGCGCATGGCGCAACCTCCGGGGGTGAGGAGAGGGTACGCGGGGCAGGGTGGGCGCGTCAACCTGCGCGGCCCGGCGCGGAACGCGAATCCGCTGCTTGCCACGAACCCGCGCCGCACGGTACACTTTGGTTCTCCCTCCCGCGAGCGCTCCCCATGCTCACCGTTCTCGGCCCGGCTTCGCGCTCCCTCTGCGACGGCATCACCCGGCGCGGGTTCATCCGCCTCGGCGCGCTCGGCTCCGCGATCAGCCTCGCCGACGTGCTGCGCGCGCAAGAAGCCAAACCGACAGCCAAGAAAGATACCGCGGTCATCCTGTGGTGGATGGGCGGTGGGCCGAGCCACATCGACACCTACGACCCGAAGCCGAACGCGCCGGACGTGGTGCGCGGGCCGTACAAGAGCATCCCCACTGCCGCGCCCGGCCTGCGGTTCAGCGAACTGCTGCCCTTGCAGGCGTGCGTCGCAAACAAAGTGGCGATCCTGCGGTCGATGAACCATTATGACTACAACCACCCGGACGCGGCCCACCTCGTTCAGACCGGCTACCACGAGAAGGGCGTGCAGTTCCGCGGGCAGTTTTACCCCGCGCAAGGCTCGGTCGTGGCGAAGGTCCGCGGGGCGAACGCGCCGGGCATCCCGCCGTATGTGTGCATCCCGGATGCGTACTTCGCGCGCCAGGGTTTCTATCAGCTCGCGACGTACCTGGGCAACGAGTTCGACCCGGTGAACAGCGGCAGCGAGCCGACGTTCCGGTTCACCGGCCCCGGCCCGTCGTTCACGCTCCCGCCCGACATCACCGTGCGCCGCGCCGAAGACCGTAAGGAGCTACTGCGCCGGCTCGACTCCGCGACCAAGCGCGCGGAACCCGTTGTCGGCGGGCTGGACGCTTCACACCAGAAAGCCTTCGATCTGGTCACGAGCCGCGCCGCGAAGGAGGCGTTCGACCTGTCGCGCGAGCCACAGAAGACGCGCGAGAAGTACGGCACGAACCCGTGGGGCCGCAGCGCGCTGCTGGCCCGGCGGCTGGTCGAGGCCAGTGTCACCTTCGTGACCGTGAACCACTACGAAGCGGACGTGGACTGGTGGGACGACCACTACACCATCGAGAAGAACCTGAAGAACCGGCTCCCGCCGTTCGACCGGGCGCTCGCGGCGCTGATCGAGGACGTTCACACCCGCGGCCTCGCGGAGCGCGTTCTGATCGTGGCGATGGGCGAGTTCGGCCGCGGTACGAAGATCGACTCGTTGGCCGGGCGCGGGCACTGGGCGAAGGCGATGAGCGTGCTGCTCAGCGGCGGCGGTGTAAAGGGCGGGCACGTCGTCGGCGCGACCACGGCCGACGGCGGCGAACCGGCCACGCACCGCTACGGCCCCGGCGACATGCTCGCGACGATCTACAATCACCTGGGCATCGACCACACCGATTCGTTGCCGGACAAGCAGGGCCGCCCGGTGCGGCTGGTGGACGTGGGCGATCCGATCCGCGAGCTGTTCTGAGTTCCGAAAGAACCCATGCGTACCGTTTTCGTCGCTACCCTGCTCGCCGCGGTTGCCGCGCTCGCGCCGGCCGCGGACCCGCCCCCGCTGGTCAAGCCGGTGGCCCCGACCGGGACCGCTGTGCGCGTGCGTGTGCCGATTGTCGAGGACAAGAACACCTTCGCGCAGTTCCCCGCGACGATCCCCAAGCCGAAGGGGAAGAAGGGGGAAACGGTCGCGGTCAAGGTGCTGATCGACACCCTCCCGAACCACGGGATCGTGGGGCTGAAGACGTGGCAGGACTGGGGCTTCGAGGTGCCCGCGAACCGGATCGGCGTGCTGCCCGAACTGATCATTTCCGGCGCGCAGGTCGCGCCCAAGCCGATGAAGGGCCGCGACGTCGAACTGCGGCTGACCAACGTGAAGGTGACGATCACCGAGCCGCCCGCCGGACAGGAGGCCGTGTTCGGCGGGTGCGACCTGTGGCTGTCGCTGCGCCACCTGAGCGCGAGCGCCGACGCAACGAGCGAGCCGCGGTTCTACTTCGCCGACCGGTTCCTCGAACTCACCGCACCGGGCGCGACGGTCAAGAAGCTGAACGCCGGCGACGCCACCTCGCCCGACCCGCGCGCGACCGCCGGCGAACTGGTCCCGGTTGCCGGGCCACTGAAGTTGAACGCGCTCTCGTTCCCGGTGTTCGCCTTCTCCTCGGTCAACGGCCGAACCGAGTACACCTCCACGACGGGCAAGCTCGAAAAGGTCAACGTCCGGGTGTCGTCGGTCACCAACTACCCGGAACCCGGCATCCTGATGACCCTGGGCACGGCCCGCGGGTGCGGGGTCGAACTTGAGCGCGAGCCGAAAGTGGGCGAGACAGTCAGCGGGAAGGTGAAGGAGCTGCGGCTGGGGTTTGCCACCGGCGACGGGTTCAAGGCGCAGAAGGACTTCGTGCTCAAGGACGTCACCGTTCAGGTGACCGACAACAAGTCGGAATCGGCCGTCTGGCTCGGCCCACGGTTCGTCGAGGCGTACCTGACCGACGCGGTGTACGGGTGCGGCTCGGACGGCGCGTGGCGGCTGCACGGCCGCGTGAAGGCCGACCTGCTGGAAGACATCAAGACCCGCATGCCCCCGCCCAAGAAGCCGTGACCGCGGGGCGGTCAGAACTTGCCGTCGCGGGCCTCGAAGTGTGTCGGCTTCTCGATCAGCCGGCCGCCGCGAACGAGCCAGTCCGCGACCCACCCCACCAGTTCGTCCGTCGAGACGCGGAGCGGGCCGAGGGCCGCGACCCCGGCCGCCGGGTTGCTGATGAGGGCGGTGTCGGCTTCGGTGCCGGTGAACCGCGGCGCGACGCCGAACAGCCGGCCGAAGTGTTCGGCCACGCCGCGCACGCGCGCCACCGGACCGGTCACGTTGAACGCCCGCGGCGGCACGGCGCAGTGATCGAACGCGCGCAACGTCATCGCGTTCGCGTCGCCCTGCCAGATCGTGTTGAAGTGCCCCATCGCCAGATCGACCGGTTCCCCGGCCCGCACCTTCCGCGCGACGTCCACGAGGACGCCGTACCGCAGATCGACGGCATAGTTCAGTCGGATGATGCCGACCGGCACGCCGAGCGCGCGGGAGAAGTGGCCGAACATGCGCTCGCGCCCGAGCGCGGACGCGCCGTACTCGCCGACCGGGGCGAGCGGGGTGTCTTCGGTCGGCCCGCCGCTTTCGGGGCGCGAAAACGGGTACACGTTCCCCGTCGAGAACGCGACGATACGGCTCCGCGCGTACCGTTTGCACACGACCGCGGGCAGGTAGCAGTTGACGGCCCACGTCGTCGCCTCGTCGCCGGTGGACCCGAACTTGCGGCCGGGCATGTAGACCACGTTCGGCGCGTCCGGCAGGTTCGCGACCTCCGCCTCGTTCAACAGGTCGCATCGGATCGTCTCGACGCCGTGCGCGGTGAACCCCTCCTCACCGCCACCGGAAAAGCGCGACACCGCGACCACCCGCCGGGCGGGGTCGGCGCGCTTCGCCATCCGCGCGAGGGTCGGCCCCATCTTCCCGGCCGCGCCCAGAAAGACGATGCCGCCGGGGTGCCGCGCGAGGGTAGCGCACACCTCTGGTGTCGGCCGGCTGAGCGCGTCTTCCAACTCTTCTTCGGTACGAAACATGGTGTTCGCGCCTTTGATCTCGTTGAGCGTTCGTCCCTACGGGACGGTGGCGAATCGCCGCAGGGAATGCTATCGCATCCGGCGCGTCCTGCGTTACACTTTACTCACCTGCCCTTGCTCCCGCTGGAGCCTCTCTCCATGCCGCGCCCGCTGCCAACACGTCGCGAACTGCTGCACGCCGGTGGCCTCTCCGCGCTCGGGCTGTCGCTGCCGCAACTCCTCCGCGCCGACCAGTCACCGTCGAACAAGCGGCGCGCGAAGCACTGCATCTTCATCTTCCAGTACGGCGGGCTGTCGCAGCTCGACTCGTGGGACCCGAAACCGAACGCGCCGGCCGAGCTGCGCGGGCCGTACAAGCCCATCGCCACCGCGGTGCCCGGCTTCCGCGTCGGCGAACTGATGCCGCGGCTCGCGCGCAACGCGAACAAGTTCGCCGTGATCCGGTCGATGACGCACACGATGGCCCTGCACCACACCGCGAACGAGATGCTGCTCGCGGGGAACCGCAAACCGGCGGCCGACGACCCGCCGTTCGGCGCGGTCGTTTCGAAGCTGAAGCCTTCCGCCTCGAACGTGCCGTCGAACGTGTGGCTCCAGAAGTTCGGCGGCGGGGCGATGCCGCGCGACCACACGTACCTGACCGGCGGCGCGCTCGGACCCGCGCACGCGCCGCTGCTCGTCGGCACCGGCCACACGGACAACCTCGCCACGCCCGGCTACAAGGTGAAGGTGTTCGAGAGCGACGCGAGCGTGTCGCCCGAACGCACCGCCGCGCGGCGCGAGCTGGTGGACAAGCTCGACACAAACAACCCGCTCGCACCGCACCGGGCGCGGGCGTTCGACCTGCTCACCGGCACCGGCGTCAAGAAGGCGTTCGATCTTGAACAGGAGCCGGCGAAGGTGCGCGACCGCTACGGCCGCAACCCGCTGGGCCAGAACCTGCTGCTCGCCCGGCGGTTGTTGGAAGCCGGCGTGCGGCTCACGAGCGTGGTCGCGTGGGCCGGCATGAAGCCGACCGAGAAGTTCATGAGCATCGAGACGTGGGACATGCACGGGAACGCCGGCATCGGCATCTTCGAGGACGGCTGGAACGGCCTCGGCTTCGCGCTGCCACGGTGCGATCAAGCGGTGGCCGCGCTGCTCGAAGACCTGAGCGATCGCGGGCTGCTCGACGACACCCTCGTGGTGCTGATCGGCGAGTTCGGCCGCACCCCGCGCATCAGTAAGGGCGGCGGGGGCGTGAACGGCCGCGACCACTGGCCGCACTGCTACTCGGCGATGCTCGCGGGCGCGGGCGTGCGCGGCGGGGCCGTGTACGGCGCGAGCGACGCGACCGCGGCCTACGTGAAGGACGACCCGGTTTCGCTCGAAGACTTCACCGCGACGCTCTATACCGCGCTGGGCATCGACCCGGCCGCGCGACTGTCGCCGGACGGGTTCACCCGCCCGGCCAGCACCGGCAACCCGGTAGCTGCACTACTCGGCTCGTAGAGTCTTGTTCAGGACGCGGCGACCAATTCACCGCGCAGTTCCAGCTCGCGTTCCGAGGGGAGCCGAACCTTCCACGCGAGTCGGCACACTTCCAGCGCGCGGATCACCCAGTAGCTGATGTCGAGCTGCCACCAGCGCAGCCCGTGCCGCGCCGACGACGGGAACGCGTGGTGGTTGTTGTGCCACCCCTCGCCCAGCGCCAGCACGCCGACCATCGCGTTGTTGCGGCTCTCGTCGCCGCTGGCGTAGGGCTTCGCGCCCCACAGGTGGCACACGGAGTTCACGCACCACGTCACCTGATGGCCCAGCAGGATGCGGACCAGCCCGCCCCACAGGAACCCGGTGATCGCGCCGCGCCAGCCGAGGCACCACAGCCCGATCGCGGCCGGGATCAGCACGCCCAGCAGCGCCCACAGCGGGAACAGGGCGCTGATCGCGCGGAGCGCGCGGCTGCGGCGCAGGTCGCCGGAGTACCGGGCCAGTTCGGTCGGCATCGGGGCGAACGCCCAGCCGATGTGCGCGTGCCAGAACCCGCGGAACAGGCCCAGCAGCCCGGCCCCGTGCGGGTACGGCGAGTGCGGGTCGTCGGTCTTGTCGCTGTGCTGGTGGTGCCGCCGGTGCCGGCCGACCCAGTCGAGGAGCGAACCCTGGAGCGACATGGAGCCGAGGACGCCGAGGACGTACTGGACGGGCTTGACCGTCTGGAACGAGCGGTGCGTGAATAGCCGGTGGAACCCGACCGTGACGCCGGTCATCGTAAGGAAGTACATCCCGACCATCAGCCCGACGTTGATCCAGGAGAAGCCCCAGAGCGCCGACAGGACGATTGCCATCACCAGGCCCGCGACCGGGACCGTGATCCCGACGAGCGTGGCGACCCACGAAACGGCGCGGCGGAGCAGACTGAACCGCGCGGGTGTGGGGTCGGGCTGCGGGGCGTGTGGGACGAAGTGCGGAAACAGACCGGAGCCGGAGAGAGTTTCCAACTGAGTTCCTGGCTGAGTGGATTGTCGGGTTCGCGGGAGGGCAGGTGACCACGGACGGGCCGACAGAAGGGGCGAATACGAAAGGCGCAAGGGCGGTACGACCCGGCGATCCGGGTCGCGCCGCCCCGCGTGTTGCTTATACTTCGGAGGTCGCAGTCGGTTAGTAGCGGCGTCCGCCGCCACCACCGCCACCGCCGTACCCGCCGCCGCCGCCGCCACCCCCACGGCCGCCGCCGTAGCCGCCGCCACCACCCCCACGGCCGCCACCGCCGCCGCCGCCCTCTTTGGGGCGGGCCTCGTTGACCGTCAGCGGGCGGCCCTCAACGACCTGGCCGTGCATGCCGGTGATCGCGGCCTGCGCTTCCGAGTCACTGCCCATCTCGACGAACCCGAAGCCCTTCGAACGGCCCGTGTCGCGGTCCATGATGACCTGCGCCGACACGACGGCTCCGTACGGGGCGAACATCTCCTGCAGCTGCGCGTCGTTGACGCCCCAGCTCAGGTTCCCGACGTACAACTTCTTACCCACGACGAACTCCCGCGGCCCGGTCCCGGCCGCACTGAGGGAAACTTCTACCCGCACCGGACCGGCGGGCGGGGACGAACGAACGGGCGGGGTGCGGACCTCCGCGGGCAACACCTGTCAATTACGGACGGGAGCGGCGAGCGTTCGGCGTCAGTCGGCGGGGCGAATACCCCACCGGTGAGGTAGACTTTATCAGGGTGCGCGCCCGTCCGCGCTAAGATTTTTTCGGAATCTTTTTACTCCAACGGCGGCCACAGGTTCGCCGACCCTTCCTTCTCCACGTCCCGAACCTGATCTTCCGTCACCCCGTACTGCTTCGCGACGGCCGCCCGCGACGCGGCCACGCCCATGCCGCCGTCCTGTGCTTCGACCAGCGCCTTGAAGATGATCTGACGCTGTTCGAGCGGAATCTCGCTGGTAGGTTCGGACACAGTACACCCTCAACTCCGATGCGGGCACTACAACACCTCAACATCCTATGAGCCGGCACGCGGCCCGCGAGTGCTTCGCGCGTGTTCCGCAATAATTCGGCCCGACCTCATGCCGCTCCGCGACGTACCCCTGACCCTCACCGCGGCGCAACTGCCGCCGGAAGCGGGGCGACTGATCCGTGAAGCGGACGCGCGCATCGAGCGGTTCCAGACCGAGTGCCGAGTGCCCGCGTTCGTCCCGTGCGACTACGAGACCGCGTTCGCGGTGCTGCACGCGATCTCCGAGGGTGCGCTCGCGCGCGGCCGACGGTTCTGCGAATGGGGCAGCGGGTTCGGCGTCGTCGTGGGACTGGCCGCGCTGCTCGAGTTCGACGCCTGCGGTATCGAGATCGAAGGCAGTTTGGTGGAAGAGGCCCGGAAGCTGGCCGACGATTTCGACCTGCCGGTCGAGTTCGTGCAAGGGAGCTTCGTACCGCGCGGGGCGGAAGACCGCGTGTACTCCGCGGGCACCTACTCGTGGCTGACGACCGAGGGCGACTACGCCTACGACGACCTCGAACTGGACGTGAGCGACCTGGACGTGGTGTTCGCGTACCCGTGGCCCGACGAAGAGGCCGTCGTGTGCGACCTGTTCGAGCGGTACGCGGGGGTCGGCGCGCTGCTGGCGACGTACCACGGCGGGGTCGAGTTCCGGCTCAAGCGCAAGGTGAGCGGGAAGAAGCGCCGGCGCTGACCCGCGGCCGGCCGAAGGCTCACCGGGGCACCCGATGGGGCAAAACGTTTCGTCCTTGCACAAACGGGCCGCACCCGCGCGTAAGTGGCAAAAACGAAAAGTGTAGCACAACGGCGGCACACCGTGCCGTGGTCGGGCGAATTGGTAGCGCGCGAAACGTGTTGCACAAAGCCCCCGCGGTTCGGGCGCGCGCCGAGGCGCGCAATATGTACCCGCGTTCATTATATATTGGCACGTGGACAAATAAACACCAGTTGTTCACTTTAGG
>SXHE01000095.1 GCA_005773755.1 Planctomycetia bacterium | reverse complement strand
GCACCACGCTCGACTTCGATCGCGTCAAGGTCGCCAAGAAGGACGACAAGAACGTGTCCAACAACAAGGGCAAGATCGAGGACACGAAGTGGTCGTCGCTGGCCGGCACCGTGAAAGGGAACGAGATCCCGGCCGGTACGCTGAAGGTGTCGTTCACGAAGGACGGTAAGATGACCTACAACACGCCGATCGGCGACTTCGTGGGCACCTACACGCTCGAAACCGGTGACAAGGTGGTGTGGAACTTCACGAAGGAACTGGGCGGGTCGAAGCGGCACGAGCAGAAGTGTGTGATCAAGGGCGAGAAGCTCACCATCAGCGACGCCGACGGCACCACGCTGGAGTTCGAGAAGGTGAAGAAGAAGGAGTGACGGGTGACGGGGACAACGTACCAGAGCCGGCCCGTTCGGGTCGGCTCTTTCTTTTCTGGAGCAGGTCTCGGTGGGGCCGGAACTACACGCGCCGTGCAGCTCCCGGGCTCACTGAGGCCGGCTCCAGAGAAGCGGTCACGCCGGGATCAGGTGGAACAGCAGGAGCAGCTTGCGGCCGAAGATGATGCCGCCGATCGTTGCGGCGGTCAGCCCGGCGACCAGAACCGCGCCCGCCGCAATGTCCAGGCTGTGATACACGCGGTCCCGCGCCTCCGGTTCCAGCCCGCGAAAGAGCATCTCGAGCGCGCTGTTGAACAGTTCCGCCGTCAGCACCAGTCCCACGCACCCGATCACCAGACACCATTCGTAGTGGTTGCACTCCAGCGCGACCGCGGCCATCAGTGCGACCACCGCGAAGAAGAAGTGAACCGAGAAGCTGGACTGCCCGCGCACGCCCTTCTTCACGCCGCGGAACGCTTCGTTGAATTTGTCGCGCCAGCGGCGCGGCTTGTTCCGCGCGGGCGCGTCGTCCGCGGTCACGGTCACCTCCGGGTCGTGCCGACCGGTGAGCCCACCCGCCCGCCCGCCGCGGCCAGGTTCGGCACCACCAGGAACTGGAATCCGAAGGCGTTCACGAACGCGGTGTAGGTGAATCCCAGAGACACCGTCAGGTCCGGCCCCGTCCGCGTCAGCGTCAGCGAGTTGGACAGCGCCTGGCTGAGGCCGAAGTCGTAGCTCACGCCGGCGCTGACGTAGTACCGGTGGCTGAGCTGGTAGCCCAGGTTCATGTTCACCGCCTTGCTGTTGAGCGGGTCCGTCTGGCGGTAGCCCAGGTACAGGCTGGTACGGTCGGTGCGGTTCAGGTACACCCCGGCGTTCCAGTACCTCGAGCCGCCCTCGTACGGCTCGAACCAGCCGTTGGACACGAGCGAGGTGCGGTCGCCGATGTTCCACGTCGTGGCGTATTCGAGGAACGCGAACGGGTGGCCGCAGTTGTCGCGCTTCGCGTTCGGGAAGTACGACGCGGACACGTCGAAGGTGAGGAAATCGACCGTGTGCTCCATCCCGGGATGGCCGCGCTTGGTCTGGAACCGCTGGCGCAAGTCCATCTGGAGCACGTTCACGTCGTCGAGCGTGTCGGTGCGGTTCTCGACCACGCGGCGGATCGCGTACAGTTGCGGGTTGAACGGGCTGTACCCCGGTGCGGCGGCGAGGCGCGGGCCGTCGAGTCCCGGCACGAACAGATTTTGCATCGGGGTGATGTTGCGCCAACCCTGGTCGATGGCGTCGTCGTTCAGCCGATCGAGCAGCGGCAGGTGCGTGTACGGCACGTTGGACCGAGCGTAGCGGTAGTTCGCGCCGAGGGTCGCCTTGTGATATAGGCCGCGCAGGTTCAATAGCTCGCTGGTCACGTCGCCGTACAGCCGGGAGAACGGGACGCTGGCCCGCGCGCCGCCGGCCCCGTACGCGCGGCCGACCTCGTTGCCGTTCAGGTCGTTGGTGTATTCGGCCAGGTCGAGCACGCCGTAGGGCGCGAGCTTCACCGGCCCCAACTCGAACGGGACGCTCAGCTCTTGCCACAAGTTGAACCGGCCAGTCTCGGTGCGCCGGTCCGTGGGCAACAGCGCGAACGGCGGGATCTCGCTCGGCCGCGACTGGTAGAATCCGGCGCTGGCGCGCATCCCGTACACGAACCGGTCGTTGAAGAACGTCTGCCCCAGCAGGTGAGCGTCGCCGCGCGGGAGCGAGTTCGTCTCGCTCACCCACTCGCGGTTGACCCGCCCTTCCACCAGAGTCGACGTGCCGAAGTTGCGCCGCTGCCACGCGAGGTACGCGAACGTCTCCTGGTTCGGCCCGAAATCGAACTCCTGCTTGTAGTACTGCTCCAGAAAGTTCTTGTCGCTCAGGTAGGCGAGTTGCCCTTGGAAGTACAATCCTTCGGCCACCTCTTGCTGGTGCAACCACTGGGCGCGGCCGCGGAACGACGGGTTCTTGCGGAACCGGTCGCGGTCCGCGCCGAGCAAATCGTTGCCGCCGTCCGAAATGCCGTACAACTTCAACAGCCCGTTGCCGAGGTTCGGGTCGCTAGGCTCCGCGCCGGGCACGCGGTACGAGTAGTCCGTTCCCGCGGCCGGGCCGCGCTTACTCAGGTAGTCCAGATTCAGCGTCCACCGGTGGCCCGACGGCGGGCGCAGCGCGAGCAGTTCGTAGAAGTCCCAGGTGGTGAACAGTTGGGCCCCGAATTGGCGGTTCTGACCGGCACTCAGCCCTTGAAGTGGGCCGAGCGGGTCGCTCGCGTCGGTCCGCAGCGTGGGCAGGTAGAACACCGGCACCCCGGCCAGTCGCGTCACCACCTGCTTGCCGGTAACGAGTTGCTCCGTCGTCTCGACGGTCGCGCCCGTTTCCAGGTCGCGGATCGGGATGCCGAAGATGTTCCGGCGGACCACCTTCCTCTGACTGAGCGTGAACCGTTCGGCGTCGAGCCGCAGGCCGGGGTCGCTGGGCAGTTTGCTCGCGTTCATCGTGGCCCGCAACATCTCCCAGTTCTCGACGTCGAGCCGCCGCACTTCTTCGCCCTTCAGGTGAAGGGGGTCCGGCGAGTTGGGGATCGACATTTCCAGATCGGCCCGGACCGCGATCGCGCGGTTGCGCTCCACGTCGTAGTACACTTCTTCGGCCCGCAGCGTTTGGCTGGTGGGCGTCGCGCCCTTGCCTTGCGTCGTGCGGATGATCACGTTGCCGGACATGTACACTTCGACTTCGGTCTTCCCGTCGCCGGTCGTGTTGAACCCGTTGCGGACGTTGTCGATGGCGAGCCCGCGTGTCCAAATGACGATGTCGTCGGCCGCGAACTCGGTGGCGTCTGTGCCGTCGCGCGCGGCCACGTTCACCACCCACCCGCCGGTGAGCAGGAACCGGCGCGAGCCGTCGGGCAGCGCAACGCTGTCCAGGTTGTTCGCGGTCCCGTACCGGCGGCCGAGCCGGATCTCGCGGGTCTTCGACTGCGGCACCGGGATCGAACTGCCGTCGGGCAGCGTGAAGTCCGGCTCGTACGGCACCCCGTCGGGGTCGCGGCGCGGCGGCTGGTACGCGGTTCGCGGCGGCACCGGCGACATAGGGGCGAGCATCCCGTCGGTCGGCAGCGCGGGCGCGCCGCCGAACGGCACGTCCAGTGCCGCGACGCGGCGGATCGGCTGCGCGAGCGCGTCCGGCGCGGCCAGAAGCGTCGCGAAGATCGCGAACCAAGTTGTAACCCGCCCGCTCCGCACGCGGCTTCTCCGGCGCAAGTGTAGTACTTGAAGGCCGGGGACTATAGGCAAGGGGCCGGACGAATCAAGCCGGACCTGAAGGAGAGGCAGGGCTACGCAGGAAGGGATCTTGGGTAAGTTGGTGTAGGCGGGTGTTGAGCGGTCACCTTGTTCTGGAGCCGCAAACGGCCCTGGCTTTGCCCAACGAATCGAGAACGGAGCGAGAGCGCCCGACGGAAGCGGGCACTTTTCGGCACGGATCGGCAGTTTCGGGCGTCTCAACAGTTCTGTTGCAGCCAATCCGAGCCGCAATCGCTTGGCGCTATTGGCCTGGATCCGATTCGTCGTGCAAAGCCGCGATTCCTATTCAACTGCCAGAGGATTCCACATTGGGTGAACACACCGCGCGAACGTCGTGCGGTGTTGACGCCCGCCTACTCTTGTTTCGCCTTTTCCCGGAGGTGTTCGAGCGCCTTCGCCAATTGGCGGTCTTTGAACTCCTTCGCGTCCCTCTTCGGGGTGTCGCGGTGGGTGATGGTGCAGCGAGTTTCGAGGTCGTCGCGCAGGTCGTCGCGCTCCGGTTTCGTTAGCTCGACCGCGAAGCCGGGGTCGGGGGTCACGCCCCACTCGTCCGGGCGGTCGGCCGGGGCCGTGTCGCGGTCGAGGGGCTTGCCACTGGGACGGTAGGCGTGCGCGGTGGTGATGCGGAGTGTGCCGCGCTCCAGCGCGAAATAGTTCTGCACGCTGGCCCGCCCGCCGGTGCGCTCGCCCACGATCACCGCGCGCTTGTGGTCTTGCAGGCACGCCGCGACCAGCTCCGGGCAGGTGCCGCTCGTGCCACTCGTCAGGCACACCACCGGGAACAGCAGCCGGCTCCCGGTGCGCCGTCCCATCTTCTTCTCCGCGCCGCTCGTGCGCCCGCGCAGTTCGACGATGAGCGGGTTATCAACGAACACGTCCGCGACCCAGACCGCGGTGTCGATCAGCCCACTGCCGGCGAACCGCAGGTCGAGCACCAAACTCTTGATCTTCTGGGCCTCGAACTTGGTGAGCAACAGGTTGAGTTCATTCGCCAAATCCGCGCGGTGGAAGTCGAGTACGCGGACGTAGTAGACGCCGAGTTTCTCGTCGAGAAGGTAGTCCCAGGTGTCATCGGCCAGCCGCCGGTGGCCGACCAAGCCCTCGCGCTTGACGCGCGCGAGTGTGAGCGCGAGGGGCACGGGCTTCGCACCGGGGCGCGCGACCGTGAGCTCCACGCGCGCGCCCACACGCCCCCACAACACGCCGTCGGTGTTCTCGGCCTTCAGCGTTGCGGGCGTGAGAGCGGTTGGCGCGACGAGCGGCTTCCCTTGAGCGTCCTCGAACAACTTGAACTGCGTGATGATGTCGCCCGCGCGCAGCCCGGCTTTGTACGCGGGGCCGTCCTTGAACGGCGTCACGACCTCGATGCGGTCCGTGACCCGGCGCAACTGAACGCCGACTTCACCCAGCCCGTTCTGGTACTGTTGCGAGCGCATCCGAGTCATCGCTTCGGGCGTCAGCGCGGTGGTCGGTTCGTCGAAGGCACCGCAGGCGTGCTTGAGCGCCGCGAGCACGTCGCGCGAATCGGCCAGATCGTCGCGCTTGCCGAGCGCGTCGCGCGCGGCTTCCAGCAACGGCCGCGGGTCCACGGCGACGCCCTTCGGCCGCCGCGCTCGCTCCTGCTTCACCTCGTCGGGAACGGCCTCGCCCGCAGCCAGATACAACCCGTCCACCGCGCGGTCGGCCAACTCGATGACCGGCACCTGACGATAGGCGCGCTGGGCCAGGTGGTCGGTTCCTCTCAGCACTTCCGTAGCGAAGGCACTAACCTGCGCCTTGTCCATGCGCACGAACACGCGGCCCGTCAGTGCCTTCTCGACGTCGTCGAGTTCCTTTGCGATGCCGTCCACCTTCTCGCCCTTGCGGGCCGCGGCCTCGACCGCCCGGCGCACCGCTGCGAGTTCGGCCCGCGCTGCCTCCTTCGGTGCCGCACCACCTTTGGCGAGCGCCTTCTCGAGCGCGTCGAGCGCGCGCTTGATGTCGTCCACGTTCTCGCCGCGCTTGCCCGCGGTCGTGATCGCGTCGCGCAGGTCCGACAGGTCGACCGCCTTCGGCGCGTCGGCCGAAGCGACAAGCGCGAACGCCAGCACCGCCCCCGACCACAACACGCGCGTACCGATATACATCACGCTGAAACCCTCCGTCGTCGGAAGTCCGAGTCGCCATTCCAACAGTTCGCGCGCCAGAAAGCCAAAGAAATCAGCTTGTCCGCCTCGCGCCCCGGTCTACGAAGACCCAACACCACCACACACGACGAGGCGATCATGTACCCGAGTGCCGGCTTGCTTCGCCTCGTGCTCGCGCTCGTCGCGGTTGCGCTAGCCCCCGCGGTCGGGCGCGCCGCGCCGCCGCACGTGCTGTACGTCGTGGTCGACGATCTGGGCTGGATGGACCTGCGCTGTCAGGGCAACGACAAGCTGAACACGCCGCGGCTCGACGCGCTCGCCAAGCAGGGCGTGCGGTTCACGAGCGCGTACGCCGCGTCGCCGGTGTGCTCGCCGACGCGGGCCGCGCTCATCACCGGGCTTGCCCCGGCGCGGCTCCGTATCACCCAGCACGGCAAAGACGGCCCGGCGTTCTGGCCCGCGGCGCGGAAGCTTCAACCACCCGCGGCCGAACACGTCTTGTCGCTCAAGGCCGTCACGATTGCCGAGCGCCTCAAGGATGTCGGCTACGCGACCGGCTTCTTCGGCAAGTGGCACCTGTCCGGCGAACGCGACCCTAAGGACAAGAACCCGGCCACGGGCGGCCCCGACTTCTGGCCCGAACACCAGGGGTTCGACACGAACATCGGCGGGTGCGGCTTCGGCGGGCCGCCGACGTACTTCGACCCGTACCGCATCCCCAACATCAAGCCGCGCAAGAAGGGCGAGTACCTGACCGACCGGCTCGCGGACGAAGCGCTCGCCTTCATGCAGGCGAACAAGAAGAAGCCGATGTTCGTGTGCCTCTGGACGTACAACGTGCATTACCCGTTCGAGGCCCCGGACGACCTGATCGCGAAGTACAAGGGCAAGGAAGGGCCGGGCCTCAAGAACGCGACCTACGCGGCGCAGATCGAAGCCACCGACCGCGCGGTCGGCAAGGTGCTCGATGAACTCGACCGGCTGGGGATCGCGGAGAACACGCTCGTCGTGTTCACCAGTGACAACGGCGGGTGGGACGGGGCGACCGACAACCGGCCGCTGCGTTCGGGCAAGGGTGACCTGTACGAGGGCGGGCTGCGCGTGCCGCTAATCGTGCGCTGGCCGGGCGTGGCCGCGAAGGGCACCACCAGCGACGCGCCCGTCACCAGCACCGACCTGCCGGCGACGATCCTCGACGCGACCGGCGTGAAGCTGGGCCGCGGTGAAGTACTCGACGGTGTGTCGTTGCGCCCGCTGCTGCAAGGCAAGAAGCTGGAACGCGACGCGCTGTACTTCCACTACCCGCACTTCGCGTGGCACAAGGGCAACAAGCCCGGAGGGGCCGTCCGCGCCGGGCCGCACAAGCTGATCCGCCGCTACGAAGACCACGCACTCGAACTGTACGACCTGACGAACGACATCGGCGAGAAGAAGAACCTCGCGGCGGACAAACCGGACCTGGCCGCGAAGCTCGACGGGCAACTGGCGCGCTGGCTCAAGGACACCGCCGCGCAGTTGCCGACCGCGGTGAAGTAGTTTACGTTCCGCTCAACTCACCCGAGTTAGGAGTCGTTTCATGCGCTCGCTCGTCGCGCTCGTTTGTCTCGCCGCGTTCGCAACCGCCGGTCGCGGCGCGGACGATCCCGCGAAGGTGTTCGAGGATCGTATCGCGCCCATCTTCAAGTCGCCGGACCCGTCGAGTTGCGTCCGCTGTCACCTCGCCGCGGTCGATCTCAAGAACTACATCCTGCCGTCCGCGAAGGAGACGTTCCTCGCGCTGCGCGATCAGGGTTTGATCGATCTGGAGAAGCCGGAGGACTCGAAGATACTCTCGCTCATCAATCGCGGCGCGGCCGACCCGAAGGCCGCAGGCCTCATCAGTGCGAAGCGCCAGAAGGCCGAGTACGAGGCGTTCGCCGCGTGGATCAAGGCGTGCGCCGCCGACCCCGCGTTCCGGAACGCGCCGAAGCCGGAGAAGCCGCCCGTGCTCGCGACCAAGCCCGTCGAGGTGGTGCGGCAAGCGCGCAAAGACCGGGTGCTGGAGTCGTTCGAGAAGAACGTCTGGTCGCTCCGCTTCCGGTGCATGAACTGCCACACCGAGGGCACGCCGCAGAACGACAAGCTCGTGAAGGAGCACGGCGAGCGGGTCGCGTGGTTCCGCAAGGGCGGCCCGGAAGCGACGCTGGACTATCTGCTCGCCAGCAAGCTCATCGACCTCGACAATCCGGAGAAGAGTTTGCTGCTGACGAAGCCGCTGGG
The DNA here is from genome assembly GCA_005773755.1 of Planctomycetia bacterium. GTDB lineage: Bacteria > Planctomycetota > Planctomycetia > Gemmatales > Gemmataceae > Gemmata. The sequence goes on along the minus strand of SXHE01000095.1, from coordinate 4,118 downwards.
CGAAGTGAAGCACGGCGGCGGGATCAAGGTGGTGACCGGCGATCAGGGCTACAAGGCGATTCGCGCGTTCGTCGAGGACGTGGCCGCGATCAAGGCCGGCAAGTATGCGAAGGTCGCCGACCTGCCGGCGAAGGACTCCGGCCCGAAGCAGTTCGGAACGGAAGCGTGGCTGAAAATCGAGAAGACGCCCGACGCCTGGGGGGACAAGCTGCTGACCGTGTATGTCTACGCCTGGGACGCCGCAGCGCGCGACTGGGAGAAGCAGCCGGTCGCGACCTCCGACCGCGTGGTGTTCGGCAAGGGGAAGTTGTGGCAGCACACGGTGACGCTGCTCGCGGACGCGGGTTCGGACCGCGCGAAGACGTGGGCGAAGGGGAAGCCCGCACTGCCGCCGGGGAAGTACCTCGTGAAGGTGTACGTGGACGGAAAGGGGAAACTGGCGAAGGACTGGAAAGCGACGCTCGGTGCCGACGAGTTCGCGGGCGAGATCGAGATTCAGGCGCAGTGGCGCGAGGGCTACGGGGCGATGACGGTCGCGGACGCGAGCCGCGCGAAGCGGTAGCAGTTATTCGGGCGTCAGTTCGGCGCGGACGAGCGGGTGGCCGGGCTTGCTGCCGTCGAACTCCAGCGTGAGTAGGTACGGGCCGGGCTTGAACATGTGTGGGAGAACGCGCGGCATCAGGTGCGGGACCGGTCGTTCCAGCGCGACCCGGTAACGGGACCGCATCGGGGTCGCGCCTGAAGAGACATCGCTTGTTTCCAACTCCGCCGGCGTTAACCCCGTGAGGTGGCGCTCGACGTGCGGGCGCGCGATGCCGTGGTGAACCATACCCAGTACCGCTTCAACCGGCGGGCCGCTCCGCTCGAACGGATCGTGCCCCGTTGCGCGTGCCGCGCTCGTCTTTGGACCGATGGGCTTGGTCGCTTCGTAGGCGATCCAGCCGCCGAACGCGAGCGCCGCAGACCCGAACACCAGAAACGGCAAGTTGAGCAACTTCGCAAACGGCATGAAATGGCTCCGGTCAGGTGGACTCAACCATAGGACGACGTGCCGGCCGGTCGCTAACGGGCCGCTTGTAACACTCACCGCGTTCACATTTTCCCCACCCGCGTCAACGGCACACGAACGGTTCGCGTTCTATGCTGTCGCATGACTTCGCGCAACGTGCTGATGCTCGCGGTGCTGGCCGTGACCGGCGTCCTGCTGGCCGGGCAGGTGCGCCAACTGCTGGCCGATCCGACCGTGTGGCCGCCGGACGACTTCGTCGAATACTGGGCCGCCGCGAAGCTCACCCTGGCCGGTCAGAACCCGTTCGACGAGTCGCGCCTGTTGCCGCTCCAACAAGCGGCGGGCCGCGACACCAACGAAGCCATCATGATGTGGAACCCGCCGTGGGCGCTCCCCGCGGTGCTGCCGCTCGGCCTGTTTCCGGCGCGCGAAGCGCAACTGTTGTGGCTGCTTGTGAACCTGGCCGTGGCTGGGTTCTGTGCGGATCGGCTGTGGCTGCTGCTCGGCGGCGCGCGCGAGCGGCGCTGGGTCGGGTGGGCGCTGGCGTTCGCCTTCATGCCGACCGCGTTCGCGCTGCACAGCGGGCAGATCGGCCCGTTCCTGCTGCTCGGTGTCGTGCTGGTCCTCGAATGCGCCCGGCGCTGGGACCGCGACCGGCGATGGGAGTACGCGGCCGGGGCCGCGACCGTGCTCGTCGCGATCAAGCCGCACCTCGCATATCTGCTGTGGGCCGGGATCGCGGTGGACGCCGTCGCCCGCGGGCGCTGGCGGGTGCTCGTCGGCGGCGCGCTGACCGGCCTCGCGTGCGCGCTGTTGCCGCTGGCCTTCAACCCGCACGTCTGGCACCAGTACGCGGACGCGATGGGCATCCGCCCGCCGGCGCAGTGGGCCTCGCCGACTCTCGGCACGCTGCTCCGCATCGCCTTCGGCCCGGAACTGTTCCGCTTGCAGTTCGTGTCGGTCGCGTTCGGGCTGGGGTGGTTCGCGTGGTTCCGCTGGCACAAAGGCGCGCACTGGAACTGGACCGAGCAACTGCCGCTGCTGCTGCTCGTGTCGTTCGTGACCGCCCCCTACGGCGCGTGGCCGTTCGACATGGTGCTGCTGCTGCCCGCGGTGTTTGCGATGGTGCTCAAGTCCCTCGCCGTGTGGCGGCTCGACGTGGGCGACGCGCCCGGCTCGCCGCGCTTTACCGTGGTCGGCCTCGTGCTCGTCAACCTCGGTTGCCTGCTGATGAACCTGTTCCAGACCGGGTCGTTCTGGTTCGTGTGGGTGTCGCCGGCGGTGCTGGCGCTGTACGCTCTCCACATGAAACGTTCTTGCATTGAACAGGGGGCTTACGCCCCCCGCTCGCCCGTCGCGGTGTCGGCATGAAACTCCCGCGGTGGCTCGCGCCCGGCGCGGTCGCGTTCGTACTCGTCTGGCTGCTGCTGCTCTCGGCGGGCCGGACTGCGTTCTTCAAAGACCCCGGCACGTTCTGGCACACGACGACCGGAGAACTCGTCCTGAAGGACGGGTTCGTCCGCTCCGATCCGTACACGTTCACGTTCGCCGGGCAGTGGTGGGTGCCGTACCAGTGGCTCGGCGAAGTGGGCATGGCACTCGCGCACCGCGTCGGCGGGTTCGACGCGCAGCTCCTCGGCGCGGTCACGCTGATCGCGGCAGTGTTCGCGTGGCTGGCGGCGCGGCTGTTGCGCACCGGGCTGCACCCGATGATCGCGGGCGCGGTGGTCGTGCTGGCGCTGGCCGCGGCCGGCTCGCACTTCCACGTCCGCCCGCACCTGTTCACGCTCGCGGCGATGGCCGCCGTGCTCAACTTGCTCGTTGAGGCCGATGTCGCGCGCCCGAAGCTCAACCGCCTCTTCTGGCTGATCCCGCTGTGCTCGGTGTGGACGAACATCCACGGCGGCGTGCTGGGCGGGATCGGCACCATCGGTATCGCCTTCGCCTGCTGGGTGCTCTTCTGGAAGCTCGGTCGCCCGTCGCCGGTGAAGTCGTGGCGCGACGCGGGTAAGCTCGCGCTCGTCCTCGCCGGCTGCGCACTGGCGACGCTCGCCAGCCCCTACGGAACGGACATGCCGAAGACGTGGGGCGTCATCATGGGCGCGCCGGAGCTGCGCGAGATCATCATCGAACACCGACCCCTCGACCCGGCCGCGGTGTACGCCTGGCCGGTCTTCGCGCTCGCGCTCCTGTACCTGTTCGTGCTGTACGGAACGAAGCGCACCGCGGTGCGCGTGTCGTGGCTGCTGCCGCTGGTGTGGTTCGCGCTGACCGTGAGCCGGTGCCGGCACGCCTCACTGTTCGCGGTCGTCTCCGTGGTCGCGCTCACCGCGATGCTGAAGCACACGCGCTGGGCGCTGTGGATGGCCGCGCGCCGGCCGGACCTGTACCAGCCCGGCAGTGCCGAAACGCGACCGTGGTGGGCGAGCGTGTGGCTCCCGGCCGCGGCGGTGCTGCTCGCGCTGGGGTTTCAGTGGAAGGACGCGCACGTTCCGCTGATCGGCCGCGGCTGGGCCACACACGACCCGGCGCACTGGCCGATGGACGTGAAGGACACATTGAAGGAGCACGAGCCGAAGCCGGGCGACCCGCGGAACAAGCTGTTCAACGCCGGGTACATCGACGGCGGCTTCGTGATCTACCACGCGCCCGGGTACAAGGTGTTCGTGGACGACCGGTGCGAACTGTTCGGCGGCCCCTGGCTCAAGGCGTTCTCCGACGCCGAGCGCGGCCCCGACCCGGCCGCGGTGCTGGTCGAGTGGGAGGCGAAGTACGGGCCGTTCGACTTCGCGCTGACGCGCACGGGCACGCCGTTCGACAACGTTCTGAAGGCGAAAACCGATGTGTGGCACGCGGAGAAAGTGACGCCGACGGCGACGTTCTACAAGAAGAAATGAAGCCGCTCGCGGCTTCGCACGTTAATACAGCAGCGCCTGCAACCGCCGGCGGTAGTCGCCGGCTGTGTCGTTGTGTGGGCCGATCACCTCGAACACATTCAGCATGAACTCGCGCACCGCGGTGCGCCCCAACTGCTGATCGTCCTCGGCCGCGGCGATGAGCGCGTCGAGCGCCGGGACGTACTCCCCGCGAGCAGCCACACCTTCGCTTG
>SXHE01000921.1 GCA_005773755.1 Planctomycetia bacterium | reverse complement strand
GTGCCTCGTCGCGGCGGATAAGAGCGCGGTGATATGCCCGCGCACGGAATCGCCCAAGCGGTGCGGCGAAGCCGGCTACCTGCATCGGCTCACCGATTCGCCGCGACCGCGCGGCCCGCGCCGCGTGGTGTTGCCGATCCGCACCGCGTCGCCGGACCTGACCGCGCTCGCAATGCAGTACCAGCACGCCGCGACCATCGACCGATTACACGACTTCGCCGCGTCGTTGCACGTCAACACGAACAGCATGATCGCGTTCGGCGTAGGGTGGGCCACCGGTTATGCCGCATGGTCATTCCCGATGACCGATCCGATGACCGGCAAGGTTATCGGCATCCGGCTTCGTCGGCCCGACGGCCCGAAGTTCAGCGTGGCCGGCGGCAAGGAAGCGCTGTTCATGCCGGACACGATTACCAGCGCCGACGATGTGCTGATGGCGCTGGAAGGCGGAACCGACGCGCTAGCCGCGCACAGCATCGGGTTCTGCAACGCGGTCGGGCGGCCGTCATGTACCGGCGGCACGGCTCACCTCGTCGCACTGGTGCGTGCTCGCAAGCCGGCGCGTGTGGTCATTGTTTGCGACAACGACGAACCCGGCATTCGCGGTGCCGATTCGTTGGCGCGCGTGCTGGTGCTTCACCATCGCAACGTGCGCGTGATTACGCCGCCGGCCGGCGTGAAGGATATGCGCGACTGGATCGCAACCGGCGCGGCTCGCGCCGACGTGGAAAAAATCATTTCCGCCGCCGACGCGCGGCGGCTCGACATCACCATCAAGAAAGGGGCAATATGATCGCGACCGCAAGCAGCGCGCTGGAACTGACCGCGGAACGCGACGGCAAGCGGCATCGCGTAACCGTGAAGCAAGGCGGGACGATCTTGCACATGCACAGCTTTCACCTGTCCAGCGCGACCGCCCGCACGACCTATATCGATGCGCTGGCCGCGAAGTGCGGCGGTATCGACCGCGACGACCGCGACGACCTCGACAACACGATGATGGTGCTGGCTGCGACCGGCCCGGCCGCCGCGCCGACGCAAGGCGCGGAAGGGGAACCCGACCGGCTCGCCGGAACGCCGCAAGACATCATCGCGAAAGTGAACACGCTGCTCGCCGATCCCAAGCTCGTCCCGCGCATCGCCGACGACATCGAAGCCGTCGGCGTGGCGGGTGAGCGCGAGTTAACCTTGACCGTGTACCTCATCGGCGTGTCTCGCCTGTTGCCGCGACCGCTGGCGGGCATCATCCGGGGTTCATCCTCGTCCGGGAAATCCTACACGGTCGAAAAAGTGGCGAGCCTGTTCCCGCCCGAATGCCTCATCCATGCTACGCAGATGACGCCGCAAGCGCTGTTCCACATGAAGCCCGGTAGCCTCGTGCATCGGTGGGTTGTCGCGGGTGAGCGCTCGCGGTTGGAAGACGACGACCGCGCAGAGGCGACACGCGCCTTACGCGAGATGATCGCGAGCGGAAAGCTCTCGAAGCTGATGCCAACGAAAACCGGCAGCGGGATTGAGACGCAGACAATCGAGCAAGCCGGACCAATCGCGTTCACCGAAACGACGACGCTAACGACCGTCTTTGAGGAGGACGCGAACCGCTGCCTCATGTTGCAAACCGACGAGACGCCGGAACAAACCCGGCGCATCCTCACGGGTATGGCGGCTCGACAGGCTGGCACGCGCGAAGACACCGGGCGCGTTGTTAGCGTTCACCACACGCTACAGCGAATGTTACCCCGCGCCGCCGTGGTGCGCGTGCCGTGGGCGGATCGGCTCGCCGACAAGTTCGCGTGTGACCGTGTGGAGGTGCGGCGCGCGTTCCCGCAACTGCTCGCGCTCGTGCAGGCATCCGCGCTGCTGCACCACAAGCAGCGCGACATTGGCGACGACGGCGCGATTCTGGCAGACGCGCGCGATTACCACTTGGCGCGCCGGCTCATCGCCAAGCCGTTCGCTCAATCGCTTGACGGCGGCTTGTCGGAATCCGCGCTCCGCTTCCTGGCGATGCTGCCCCGCAACGAGACGTTCACCGCTAAGGGCATCGCCAAGCAGTTGAAGGTAAGCCAATCGTCGGTGAAGGGGTGGCTACGCGAATTACACGACGCCGGTGCAGTGGAAGCCGCGGACCAACAGCGCGGGAATCGCGCGGCGCAGTGGCGGTTGACCGGCAAGACCCCGGACGCGGCAGACGAGTTACTGCCGACGATAATCGCGATGTTCCCGAAACCCGCTGCCCGCTTGCCCACAACAAGCATTCCCTGAAAATCGCAGGAGATTTGTGGGCAACGTCCGTATTGCCCACAATGACCACAAACCTCGTTCGCGGCGCTGTGGACACTGTGGGCAATAACGCCATTGTCCACAAATGCGCTGCGAATCGCAGCGAATGTTCGCTGTGGGCAAGCGGGCAAGGCGAATCGCAGATGGTACTGTTAGACCTGGATGATATCCTCAACGATCCAACCTAGAGGTGCTGAATATGAAGTACCGATTGTTTCGCGCGACGTACACGCAGCACGGCAAGACGAAGACCAGCGCGAAGTGGTACGTTGAGTTTCGCGACCAACTCCAAACCGTGCGCCGGCTCGCGGGGTTCACGTCCAAGAGCGCGACCGACGAGTTAGGCCGGAACCTCGTCAAGCTGGTGGAGTATCACGGCGCGACCGGTGGACAGGTAGACCCGGCGCTATCGCGCTGGCTCGCGGGGTTGGCGTCCGGTATCCGGGAGCGCCTTGTCGCTATCGGGCTGCTGGACGGCGTGCGCTTCGCCGCCGCGAAGCCGCTGAAGGAACACGTCACCGACTGGGCCAACGCCCTGACCGCGAAAGCCAACACGCCCGACCATGTGGCGATGGTGAGCCGGCGCACGAATCGGCTAATCGCGGGCTGTGGGTTCAAGTTCTTCACTGACATCAGCGCGGAGATGGTGCAAGCCTTCCTTGCCAACATGCGAGACGACAACGACGCGAAACGCGGCATCAGCGCGCAGACGAGTAACTTCTACCTGTCCGCACTCAAACAATTCTGCCGTTGGATGGTGAAGCATCAGCGCGCCCTCAACAACCCGCTTGGGCATCTGGAACCGTTGAACGTGAAGGTGGACCGGCGGCGCGACCGCCGCGCGCTTGCGGTGGACGAGGTGAAACGGTTGCTCAACGCCACTGCGACCGGCCCGGAACGATACGGCATGACCGGCCCGGCGCGCCGGCTGTTGTACCTGCTCGCGCTGGAAACCGGGTTGCGCTCCAACGAACTGCGCAGCCTGTCGCGCGGCTCGTTCGACCTGAACGAGCGCGCGCCGACTGTGACCGTTGCCGCCGGCTACAGCAAGCGCCGTCGCGAAGATACGCTGCCGCTTCGCCCAGCGCTCGCGGCCGAACTGCGCGCGTGGTTGGCGAACAAGCTACCCGGCGCGCCGGCGTTCAACGTCCCGAACGACCGCAAGAGCGCGGCGAAGATGTTCCGGGCAGACACGGACGCGGCCGACATCGCCTTTCGCGACGAGGCGAACGAGGTGATTGACTTCCATGCGTTGCGGCACACGTTCATCACGAATCTGGCGCGGTCGGGCGTTCATCCGAAGACGGCGCAATCGCTGGCCCGGCACAGCACGATCACGCTGACGATGGACAAGTATTCGCACACGCTGATCGGCGAACAGGCCGACGCGCTGAAGGGATTACCGGACCTGACCGGCCCGATAGTAGGTGAGATGAGGAAGACCGGAACGGACGACCGCGCCGTGCCGAAAAGCTTGGCGTGTAGCTTGGCGTTTTTCAGGACGCCAAGCGACGCCAACGTGGACTTCTGTGGACTGGAGAGCGGTGACGCGGACGAAGACGGCAACGCTGTGAAAACGCTAGAAAACACAGGGAACGGGAGTGTATCGGAATCGAACCGACTGGGAGCGTTGTTCACACCCCCCACAGGTTTTGAAGACCTGGGCCGGCACCAGCCGTGCAAACACTCCCAAAGTGGGCAAGTTCATTGTAAGGCACACGGAACGTCGGAACAGACGGGTTTCTGGCGCGACGCGGGGTCCGCGAACCGCAGGTCGACCGACGGTGATGGGTTCGGTCCCACCCGCGTGGGCGCGGGACAGAACCGCCGGTTCGTCGCACCTTCCCCCGCGCGCTCCCCTCCCTACACTGACCGTGCGAAGGATTCCTCTCCTTTCCTCACCGCGGAGCGGGTCTGCCCGCATGTCGATCGTTCTGTCCCTTACGGGCCAACTTGACGTCGCGGACCGGCTGTCGCGCACCGACGCGCGCGACTGGCTGGCACGTGCCGCCGTTTGGTTCGAGGGCGTCGGCGACGCCGTGCTCGACGCGCGCGTGGTCCGCGACGGCGACGAGAGGCCGGTGTTGCTCCTCGTGCTGCACCCGGCCGCGCCCGCCGCGGAGGTACGGTTGGGGGCCAGTGGCCGGCTCCGCGTCAGCGCCGTCACCACGCCCGCCGGCCCCGGCTACCACATTCACCTGTGCGACCTGTTTCGCCAGATGGCCGCCGAGTTCGGGTTCACCTGGGTTCACGACGACTGCACCGACCCGACGGGTTTCTTCACCGCGAAGAACCGCGGCGCGTGCGAAGGGCACTTCCTCCGCTGGCTCGCGGAGGAGTGCGCGAAGGCCCCGGCCGCAATCGGGCTGCCGTCGGCCCACGGGTTCACTTACCCTGCTGAGGTGTTCACGCCGCTCGGCCCGCGCACGCGGGCGTGGCTCGCGGACGTGGCCGCAATCCCGACGAAGGGGCGCGACTTCTTCGCGTGGTGGAACCCGGTGCTCGACGCCACGTTCTATCGCGGGCGCGCCCTCGTGCGGCTCTGGTGCGACTTCTTCTGGCGACCGCCCCTGACGGAAGAAGAAGGCGAGATCGCGGACCAGATCGCCAACGACCTCGCGAGCGCGTTCAAACTCGACCCCGGCACGGACCTGCCGTGGGCGGAATGGCTCGAACTGCTCACCGCGATCGAGGGCGACGATGAGGGGCACTGCGTAACGCCGAAGGATCAGGTGCTGAGCGTGGAGCTGTGGCGGCGCGCCGGGCCACCGCCGGAGGCGACGTTCGGGCCGCGGGTGGGCTACCGCCGGTGCCCGGTGCGCGTGCCGCTCGACGGCGGCTGGTCGATCGAAGTACCCGGCGAACTGGCCCGCGAGCGCAACGACGATCACACCTGGGACGCCTGGGACCAGACGCGCACGGTCTGGTTTCAGGCGCTGCGGTTCACCAAGCGCGACGGCGCGCCGCCGACCGCGGAGGAGGCCGTCGAGTTCGGGCGGCGTACGTTGCCCGAAGGCGAACCGGTACCGCCGCTGGAGCGCGACGGCCTTCGCGGCGCGGCCGTGTTCGGCCCGGTGGAAGAGGACGGCCGCACGCTCTGGCGGCTCAGCAGCGTGACCGGCGCGGCCGACCAGTTGGCCGTGTGCAACGTGTACTGCGAGAAGCAGCAGGACCGCGACTGGGCGATCCGAACGTGGCACTCGCTCGCGCTCGCCGCGCCGGGCGGTTAGGGCCGCCGGTTTCACCTCTCTCCCAAGCTGTGTTGGGGGAGAGGTCGCCGCCGGCTCTGCGGCGGCGGCGGGTGAGGGGGCGCTCAGCGACTCAGTTCAGTTCCGCTGAACTCACCGGACGCACTCAGCGCCCCCACACCCGGCTAGAAGACTCGCCGACCTCTCCCCCAACACAGCTTGGGGGAGAGGTGAAGACATCGGCAGCACCACTCCCCAATCGCCTCAAGAGGTGGAAACGATTTTCTCGGCTACAGTGCGAAGCGCCGCGGCCACGCGGTCGCGCACGTCCGCGGGCAGGTCGCCCGAATCGGTCAGCACCGCGCACGCCCCTTCCAAAATCTGCGCAACCCCGTGCCACATGGAAGAAGTAGAGGGCAGAGGACAGAGAACAGCGGGCAGTGCAGACACAGCTGGTTTTCTGTCCCCTGCCCTCTGTCCTTTGTCCTCTGCCCTCTGCCCCCCGCTCGCCTCGTCATAAACCAGTTCGCGCATGGTGTCGAGGAATCCGGTGGTGTTCACGGCGGCGAACGGGATCTCGTCCGCGTCGCTCTCGAACACGCCCGCGAACAGCCCCTGCTTCGCTTCGACCGTGCGCATCACTTTCTCTTCGATGGTGCCGCGGGTCACGAAGTTGATGACCCGGACCGGGCGGCTCTGGCCCATGCGGTGAACACGGGCAATCCGCTGCGCGAGCACGGCCGGGTTCCACGGCAGCTCCAGGTTCACAACGGTGTCCGCGGTCTGGAGGTTCAGCCCGGTGCCGCCGGCGTCCGTACTCAGGAACACCTTGCACGCGGGGTCGGTCTGGAACCGTTCGAGTACGGCCTTCCGGTCCTTCCCCTGAAGGCCACCGTGCAGCACGACGTAGCCAACGCCGAGCGCGTCGAGCACCTTCGCGGCCTCGCTCACCATCGTCTCCCACTGCGAGAACACGACCAGCTTGTGCTCGCCCACCAGTTCCGGCACCAGTTCCGCGAATTCGTCCAACTTGGGCGAACAGCGGGTTTCTTTGTCGAACAGGAACAGGCTGTCGCAAATGCCGCGCAGGGCGACGACGCACGCGAGGACGCGCTTGCGGTCCAGGTCGGTGAGGTAGTTCTTCTGGAGCAGCCGGGCGAGGGCGATGCGCTGGTCCTCGTAGGGGCCGCGCTGCTCGTCCGCGAGTTCCACGAACACGGTGTTGTCGGTGCGGGCCGGGAGCTGGGTGAGCACCTCGCCGCGGGTGCGCCGCATGAACACGGGCGCGAGCTTCTCGCGAATCTTGTCCAGGTTGCGGTAACCCTTCAGGTGCCCGTCGGCGTCCAGCACGCGGTGCTCGTGGAGGAACTCGAACGCGGGGCCGAACCGCCGCTCGTCCACGAACTGCACGATGCTGTACAGCTCTTCGAGCTTGTTTTCGAGCGGGGTGCCGGTGAGCACCATCGCGTACCGGCTCTTGAGTTTCTTCACCTCGCGCGAGGTCTTGGCCTCCCAGTTCTTGATGCGCTGGGCCTCGTCGAGCACGATCACGTCCGGCTTCCAGGCGTTGATCGCTTCACGGTCGCGCACCACCTGCTCGTAGTTGACGAGCCGGTAAAAGGTCGGCTCCGCGTACTGGTCGAGCCGGGCCTCTGGGCCGCCGTCGATCACCTGAACCGGGCGCGTGGTGAACTTTCGGATCTCCGTTTCCCACTGGTACTTGACCGACGCCGGGGCGACGACGAGCGCCCGCAGGATGCCGCGCTCGCGGGCGAGCAGTTCGACAGCCGCGAGCGTCATCACGGTCTTGCCCAGGCCCATGTCGTCGCCCAGGATGCAGCGGCCCCGGTACGCGAGGAACAGCGCGCCGCGGGTCTGGTAGTCGTACAGCGGGACCGTGAGCAGGTTCAGGTCGAGCGTTCCGGCCGCGAGCTGCGCCAGAAGTTCCTGTTCGCGGGTGAGCATCTCGACGCGCTCGATCTCGCGGTCGATGAACTCCATCGCGTCGGACATGACTGTGACCTCTTCGGGCACGTCCTCCAGGTCGCGAATCAGGTCCGGGTACTTGCCGCGCCCGGACCACAGCCCCTTCTCGTCGAAGTGCGCCAGTGCGAGTTTGGCGAGCTGGTCCGAGTGGCGCGGCGGCAGGTGCAACTCGAGTTGGAGCTGTTCGCCGTAGTGCAGGCCGATCTCCGGCTTGGTGACTGCGGCCTTCTTCTTCTGCACCTGCGGGGGCACGTCGTCCTTGACCGAATCGAGTACGGCCTCGATGTGCTTACAGGTGCCGAGCGTGTTGGACTTGAAGTCCGGGCAGGTACAGGCGTTGTCGCCGGTGTCGAACCCCTTCAGGGACACCGTGTACTGCCCGCCGGACTCCGGGTTGGTGACGCGGTAGTCCGCGAACAGGCGGTTCTTCCCCTGTTTCTCGATCTGAAACTTGGCCGCCTTCGCGCGCTGGCGGCGGATGTCGATCTGCACTTCACGGATCATCCCTGGCCCTCGTCTGTGGTTGACCTGCGTTCATCATACCCGGTGCGCGCGAAAAACACACGCCGCCGCACGCCGCCGGCGGTATCATGTCGGCTCTTGTCGCCTCACCTCGGAGTTGTCGCCATGCCGCGCCTCGCGTTCGTACTCCTCGCGCTCGTCACGCTCCCGTCGTCCGGCCCCGCGGCGGAGCACATCGAGCTGTTCGTCGATGCGTCCGAGGTCGGGCGCAAGGTGATTCACGTGCGCGAGGTGATCCCGGCCTCGCCCGGTCCACTCGCGCTGCACTACGCCAAGTGGATTCCCGGTCGGCACCGGCCCGTGGGTCAGATCGCCAACGTCACCGAGTTCCGCGTCAAGGCCGGCGGCAAGGCCGTCGAGTGGAAGCGCGACGATGCCGATCCGTTCACCGTCAACCTGACCGTGCCCGACGGGGCGAAGCAGGTCGAGGTCACGTTCGACCTGCTGCTCGCGGCCGGCGCGGAGGGCGGCGCGCAGTTCATGACCGTCGCCTCGCCGAAGGTGATGACGATGAACTGGAACGACGTGCTCGTGTACCCGAAGGTGGCGAAGCCGCTGGAGTTGACCATCGGTGCCGCGGTAAAACTGCCCGCGGGATGGAAGTACGGAACCGCGCTGAGGCCATCGGATCTTCTGGTGAAGGATCACGTCGGGTTTCTTGAGTGCACTCTCGGAGGCCTCATCGATTCGCCACTCCTCGCGGGCGAGTACACGCGCGACGTTCCGCTTGACACCTTTGGCGAGGTGTATCGCGTGTTCATCGCGTGCGACAGCCGGGACGGGCTTGAGGTGCCGGAGGCGACGCTGAAGGCCTGGAACAAGCTGCCCGCCGAGGCCGCGGCGATCTTCGGCCCGGCCAAGCCCTACGAGAGCTACACGTTTCTCCTGGGCCTGAGCAACCACATCCCGCAGGCTGGGATCGAGCACCACCAGTCCAGCGACAACCGCCTTTCGGAGCTGGCGCTGGTCAAGGCTGGCGAGCGCAAGGCCAGCGCGACGCTGTTCCCGCACGAGTTCGCCCACGCCTGGAACGGCAAGTACCGCCGCCCCGCGGACATGATTATGCGCGACTACCAGACGGCGCAGCAGACGCGTCTGTTGTGGGTGTACGAGGGGCTGACCAACTACTTCGGCTGGCTCATGGCCGCGCGCACGGGTCTGATGAGCGCGGACGAGGCTCGCGACTACCTCGCCATGACCGCGGCCCGCATGACCAACGTGAAGGCGCGCGGGTGGCGGCCGCTCGACGACACGGCCGCCGCCGCGAGCACCCTGTTCGACGCTACCCGCTCGTGGCGCTCGGCCCGCCGCGCCGTGGACTTCTACGACGAGGGGACGCTGCTGTGGCTCGAAGTCGATGTGCTCATCCGCACACAGTCGAAGGGCGCGAAGTCGCTGGACGACTTCAGCGCCGCGTTCTTCGGTGGCGGCACGGGCAAGCCCGCGGTAAAAGGCTACACGCTCGAAAACGTCATCGACGCGCTGCGCGAGGTGTCGCCGCACGACTGGAAGTCGCACTTCGCGCGGCGCGTGGAGGCCGTGGCCGAAGCGCCGCCGCTGGACGGCATCACCGGCGGCGGGTGGAAGCTGACCTACGGCACGAAGCCGACCGACCTGTTTGCCACGATGGAAGGCCTGTCGAAGGGCGTGAACCTGACGGACTCGGTGGGCGTGGCGGTGGCCGGCGACGGGCTGGTGGGCGACCTGGTGCCGAACTCACCCGCGGCGAAAGCGGGCCTAGCACCGGGCATGAAGGTGCTGGCGGTGAACGGCCGCCGCTACTCGCCCGACGGCCTGAAGAGCGCCGTCGCCGCGACCGCCACCGGCGGCAAGCTGGAACTGCTCGCGGAGAACGGCGACTTCTTCAAGACGCACACCGTCGAGTACAAGGGCGGCGCGCGCTACCCGCGCCTGGAGAAACAAGACGGCAAAGCCGACTTGCTGAGCGAGATCGTCAAGCCGAAGGGGAAGTGAGCAACCACGCAGTTTGATACCGAATGGTGTTGATTCCCTACTTTATCCTCGCAACCCTTTGTTGCGAGGGTGAATCCGATGCCTCGGTCGCCGTTGCCGTTCGTCCGCCACCGGACACAGGGCCAGATTCAAGCCGAATACCGGGCCTGCCGAC
>SXHE01000094.1 GCA_005773755.1 Planctomycetia bacterium | reverse complement strand
GTGGGAGATCATGGACACCGGCGGCATCGGGATCGTCGACGTCGACGACCTGACCGCGGACGTGGAGCGGCAGATCGCGCTCGCCAGCGCACAGGCGGCGGTGGTGGTGTTCGTCGTGGACGTGCGCGACGGCGTGGTGCCGCTCGACGAGGACGTGGCCAACCGGCTCCGCACGGTGCGCAAGCCGGTGGTGCTGGTGGCGAACAAGGCCGACACGGAGAAGCTCGGCCAGCAGGCGGGGGAGTTCTGCAAGTTCGGGTACGGCGAACCGCTGTGCGTGAGCGCCGATCAGAAGCTCGGCAGGGAAGAACTGTTCGACGCGATCCTCGAACAGCTCCCGACGGACACGGGCGAGTTGGCCCCCGAAGAAGCGGCGCTGATGATCGCCATCGTCGGCCGCCGCAACGCGGGCAAGAGCACGTTCATCAACAGCCTCGCCGGGGCCGAGCGCGTCATCGTTTCGGAAGTGCCCGGCACGACGCGCGACAGCGTGGACGTGCGGTTCGAGCGCGACGGCAAATCGTACATCGCCATCGACACAGCCGGCGTGCGCAAGAAGTCCACGCTCGCCAGCGACGTCGAGTTCTACAGCCTGCACCGCGCGCAGCGCTCGATCCGCCGGGCCGACGTGGTGTTGCACTTCTTCGACGCCCGCCACCGCATCGGCCGCGTGGACAAGCAGCTCGCCGAGTACATCGTCGAGGAGAACAAGCCCGCGATCTTCGTGATGAACAAGTGGGACCTGGTGAAGGACAGCCTGGGCACCGACAAGATGGGCGAGTACGTGCGGGCGATGTTCCCGATGCTCGAACACGTCCCCATCGCGTTCGTGACCGCGCTGAAGGGGAAGAACTCGCTGCGGCTGCTGCAACTCGCGGTGCAGTTGAACAAGCAGGCCGGGGTGCGGGTGAGTACCGGCGACCTGAACCGCGCGATCCGCGGCGCGATGGAGGCGTCGCCGCCGGCGATGTCCGGGAGCAAGCTGCCGAAGGTGTTCTACGCGACACAGATCGGCGTCAACCCGCCGACCATCGTGCTGTTCACCAACGGTCCGGAACTGTTCGACGACACCTACGTCCGCTACCTGACGAAGGTGCTGCGCGACTCGTTCCCGTTCTCCGAAGTCGCGATCAAAATCGTGCTGCGGGCGAAGGGCGAGAGCGGCGGGCGCAAGCCGGGCGAGGAGCCGGTGGAACCGGTCGCGGACGACGGCGACGACGACACGCCCGTCGTTCGCGCGCCCCGGCGACAGCAACCGGTGCCGCCCGAACCCGCGGACGAACCGGACCAGCGCCCGCGCAAGAAGCCGCGCGGCTCCGAGACCTGGGACTTCTAAATGCGAAGAATGGCCCGCAGATCGCGCAGAGAAGACGCAGATGAAATCCGGATCAGACAGGAAGCAGGGTTTGAAACCTGTTCTCGGTCCGATCCTGATTTCGTCTGCGTCCGCTCTGCGCTATCAGCGGGCCAGTCTTGACTACGGCGCGGGTTGCGTGTCGCTGGCTTGGCGCACGCCGTTGGGGTCGCGCGGCTGGTCGAGTTCGGCGAGGAACCCGGCGGCCGGGGCGTAGTTGGGGTCGGCCTTCACCGCGAGCTGGAGCTGGGCCTTGCTCGCGTCGGTGTGGCCCATGTGGTCGAGCAGCCCGGCGAGGTTGTGCCGGGCCTGCGCCTCGGGCATGATCTGGGACAGCATCGCGAACGCCTCGTCCCATTTGCCGCCGCGGGCCAGACAGAAGCCCATCGTCTTCTTCACCGCGCGGTTTTCGGGATCGATCTTCAGCGCGTACTCGCACCACGCCACGGCCCCGTCCATGTCCTTCCACCGGGCGTGCGCCACCGCGACCTCATGGGCCGCGTCCGCGTCCTTCGGGAACAGGGTGAGGTACTTCTTGTACATCTCGACGGTCTTCTCGCGGTCGCCGACGCGGGCGTAGAACTGGGCCATGCCCTTCAGCGCGGACTTGTTCTTGGAGTCCTGCTGGAGCGCCTTCTGGTAGCCGGCGCGGGCCAGGTCGAGCATCGCCTCCTTGCTGCCGGGCGCGGTCTTCTCGTCGAACGCGGCGTCGAGCCGCGCGTCGGACATGGCGACCAACGTTTCCGGGCTGGGCGGCTTCTTGGAGTTGGCGGTGTCGGGGACGACCTCGACGGGAACCGCCGGGGCCTTCGGGCCGCCGAAGAACGATTTGGACATACCGGTCGGCATGTTGAGCGCGTGTGAGCCGCCGGTATCGGGCATCTGCCCGAATGGGGTCTGGTGCTGACGCGCGCCGCGGTTGCACCCGACGGACGCGACCAGCACGCAACCGAGTACGCACCACCGGCGGAACTTGCGGCCGTCCATGACCCACCTCGGATATGTTCGCCGTGCGGCCCGCGCGGGCGATCAAGTGAACTCGGCGATGAAACTCGCCGACGCCTCGATCATCAGGTCGCGCGTTAAATGCACGGGCTGCCGTCTGTATCGGCAGATGGACTGGACCGTTTCCAGCAAATCGCGACAGTCGGACGCCCGCGGCGTCCGGCCCTTGGTGTAGTAGCGCTCGTACAGGTAGTCGACCGCGCCGGAGTCGTAGTTCATCCCCAGCCGCTTGCAGTTGGCGGCGAAGATCCGCTCGTACACGTCGCGCTGCGGGGCGTTGATGCCCACCTTGTGCCGGATGCGGCGCAGGAACGCGTCGTCCACCAGCGCCTTCGGGTCCAGGTTGGTGCTGAAGATGATGAGCTGCTCGAACGGCACCTGGAACTTCTTACCGCTGGCGACCGTGAGGAAGTCGTGCCGGTCTTCGAGTGGCAGGATCCACCGGTTCAGCAGGTCTTTGGGGCTGACGAGTTGCCGCCCGAAGTCGTCGATCAGGAACACGCCGCCGTTGGCCTTGAAGTGGATCGGGGCCTGATAGAACTTGGCTTCGGCGTTGTACCGCAGGTCCAGCATCTGGAGGTTCAGTTCGCCACCGGTCACGATCACCGGGCGGCGGATGCGGACCCACCGCTGGTCCAGCGCGCCGGTGTTGAGCAGCTTGCGCACGGTCGCGTCGGACTCGTCCAGGTACTCGGTCGCGGTGTCGTCGATGACGTGCAGCGACGGGTCGAACACGGTGATGATGTTGTTGTCCGCGACGAACGCGTACGGGATGTAGATGCTGCCGCCGGCGGTGTTCATGAAGTCGCCGATGGCGCGGGCCATCGCGGTCTTGCCGTTACCGGGCGGGCCGTAGATGAACACCGAGCGCCCGCTGATGATCGCGGGGCCGATCGCGGTGAACATGTCCTCTTTGAGCACAAGGTGGCCGAACGGGGCCTTCAGCGACTCCGGGAAGCACTGCAACCCGGTCACGCTCTGGCGGTAGCACTGCTCGACGTAGTCCTCGATGGGCACCGGGGCCGGGCCGATGTACGCGCACTGCTCCATGCACGACTTCGCGCGGTCGCGGCCCAGTTCGGTCAGGCTGAATCGGTAGCTCACGTCGCCGACCAGGTCGCCGCCGTCCACCTGAATCAGCTTCTCGTCCTTGAGGAACCGGAGCGGCTCGCGGATCACCTTGAACGGCAGGCACAGGTACTGGCTCAGGTCGCGCCCGAGCATGACGCCGCGCGAGTAAATGGTGCGCAGCAGCATGTCGCAGATGAAGCCGCTGGTGAGGCCGGACTCCTTGAGCGACTCCGGCGACAACGGGGCCTCCGGGGCCGGGTTCGTGTCCCACTCCACAACCGCGGCGTGCCTGCTCAGTGACATGGCGGGTATCTCCTCAGAATGCGCTCGGCGCTTTCAATGACCAATGACCCACCAATGACCCACCAATGACCCACCAATGACCAAGGAATGACGAAGGCCTAAGACCAAATGACGAAAGAAGAAGGCGGATAGCGGGTCGGTGTTGTCTTCCTTCGTCATTAGACATTTGCCCTTTGACCTTCCTTGATCATTGGTGGGTCATTGGTGGGTCATTGGTCATTTACTTCTTCCACTTCCCACGGGTGATGATGAACAGGCACAGAATGCCGACCAGGATCGCGCCCATCACGACGCCGTTCTGTTTCTTGAACACCCCGCCCCAGTGGTCGAGGAAGTCGCGCCAGTAGCTCGCCAGGAGGGGGGCCGGGGCGGGCCCTGGGCCGCCGGCGGCCAGCACCGGCGACGCGGTACACACCAGCGCGAGGGCCGCGAGCGCGAGCAGCGAGATCGTGCGGAGCATGATGGTGAGGGCCTCGGCGCAACGGGCGGCGAATTGAGTGTAGGACACGAAACCGGGGCCGGGCGGCCGGTAACGGCCGCTCGACCCCGGTTGTGGGCGTTCGGTGGTGCCAACTTTACTGGCGAGCGCCGGTGCCGCCGCCGGTCCCCGCCCCACCCGCAGTGCCGCCCGGTGTGCCGCCGCCGCCGCCAGTAGCCGTCGCGCCGGTCGCGCTACCGCCCGATGCGTTGCCGCTGTAACCCTGGCGCGAGTTGCGCCATGCGCCCGCACCGAACTCACTGTAGATGCTCGGCACGGCCGGATCGTGGACGAAGATTTCGTAGGTGACCGGGGTGAGGGCCGGTTGGCCGGCCATGTACTTCTGGATCGCGGCGGCGCGCTTGGCGTCCAGGTCGTCGCGGACGGCTGCGATCTTGGCGGTGTCGGTGTTCGCGGGGATGTCGCGCGCGGTCTGGATGTACAGCTTGCTGTCCGGCGCGGGCCGCACGCGGGCGAGGGAGTCGAGCTTCTCCGCGCCGGCCGGGGTGAGCTTGTCCGTACCGAACTCGAAGTACCAGTTGAACAGGGTCTGGTTCAGGACGTGGCCGTTGTGGACCTGCTGGGCGAACGGGGCGACCACGGCCTGCCGGGCGGCGTGGTTGTACCGCTCCGGGTAGCACGGGTCCACGGCGTTGCGCCACTTGTCGCCGATCGCCCCGTGGCCGTCGGCACGGGCCGCACCACCGGAACCGGAACCGGAACCGGTGTGAACGCAGCCCAGCGAGCTGAGACCGCTTACCAGAATCGCGGCCGCAGCGGCCGCGCGCATCATCGGGTTCATCGCACTCCTCCTTGAGAACCGACCGGGGGCGTCCTGCCCTTTGATCGGGTTGACTTAACCCTTCAACAGGTTCTTCTGGATCTGGATCGCCGCGGGGCCGACCAGGACCACGAAGATCGCGGGGAAGATGAACAGCACCAGCGGGAAGATCAGTTGCACCGCCGTCTTCGCCGCCTTCTCCTCCGCCAACTGCCGCCGCCGCACGCGCATCGAATCGGACTGCACGCGCAGCGCCTGGGCGATGCTCGAACCGAACCGGTCGGCCTGGATCAGAATGGCCGCAAGGCTCCGCACGTCGTCCACCCCGGTCCGCACGCCCAGGTCGTGCAGCACCTCGCGCCGCGGGCGACCCATCTGGAGCTGAAGGTTCGCCAGCGAGAACTCCTCGCAGATGATCTTGGCGTGGCCCTTCATCTCCTCCGTCACCTTCCGCAGCGCCGCGTCCAGACCGAGGCCGGATTCGACGCACACCACCAACAAGTCGAGCGCGTCCGGCAGGGTGAGGAAGATTTCCTTCTGCCGGGTGGTGCGCAGGTGCCAGAGGCCGATCTGGGGCAGGTAGAACCCCAACCCGGCCAGCGCCACCGTCCATTGCATCGACTTCATGGTGAAGCCGTCTTTGAGCAAGAAGAAGAAAAGGGCTGGAAGGAGGAACGCGACTAGGGTAACTACGCGGATCCCGTGGTATACGCCGGCTGCGTTCTCGCTGCGGAACCCGGCGTTCGCCAGTTTGATGCGGAGCGTATTTTTCTCAAGTTCGCTCTGCGGCTCCATCGCCCCACCCAGGCTCTTGAAGGCGTCTTGTAGCCCCTTGAACCGGCCGCGCCCGGCCTCGGCCTGCGACATCTCGATTTCCACCAGCGACTTGGGGCGGCCGATGCGCTCGAGGCGCTCCTCGGCCACGCTGTTGCGGTTGGAAATCACCGACAGCACCCAGAACGTACCCGCCACGATCGCGACGAACACGAACGCCGGCGTCAGTTCGGCGGCGGACAAGACCGCGAACAGTTCCACGGGTCTCTCCGAATTGCTGTCGGCGGGAGCTGTCAGCTATCAGCTATCAGCTATCAGCCAGACAAAGCGTTGGTGAAGTATCAGGGTGGTACGTTTTCTTCTGCCCGACCAAAAGCTGACGGCTGCAAGCTGACAGCTACACCTTGATGTCCACGATCTTCTTGATGGCGTAGGAGCCGATCAGCATGAGCACGATGGCCCCGATCGACATCTTCACGCCCATCGGGTCCTTCCAGAGCAGTTCCACGTAGTCCGGCTTCATCCACAGC
The DNA here is from genome assembly GCA_005773755.1 of Planctomycetia bacterium. GTDB lineage: Bacteria > Planctomycetota > Planctomycetia > Gemmatales > Gemmataceae > Gemmata. The sequence continues at coordinate 1,549 of SXHE01000094.1, read as the reverse complement.
ATCATCATGAACAGGCCGATGGGCAGGGCGATGAGCACCACACCGGACAGCCGGCCCTCGGCGGTCAGCGCCTTGACCTGACCGAGAATCTTGAACCGCTCGCGGATCACGTGCCCGATCCGGTCGAGGATTTCCGCGAGGTCGCCACCGGTCTGCCGCTGGATCGCGACGCTGGTCACGAAGAACCGCAGGTCCAGGTTGGGAACCCGGTCGCACATGCCCTTGAGGGCCTCTTCGAGCGGGATGCCCAGGTTCTGCTCCTCGTACACGCGGCCGAACTCCTTCGAGATCGGGGCGGGCATTTCCTCCGCGACCACGTGCATCCCGGCGGCGAGCGAGTGCCCGGCGCGGAGCGCGCGGGCCACCAGCTCCATCGCGTCCGGCAGTTGGCCCGCGAACTTCTTCAGCCGCCCGGCCCGCTTGGCGTACAGCCACACCCACGGCATGCAGAAGCACAACAGGGCCCCGATGGGCACCACGTACAGGTTCACCATCCAGACGGAGAGCGCGGCCCCGAGCACGCCCAGCGCGATCGAGATGCCGAACAGCGCGCTGGGTTTGATGTTGCAGTCGGTCTGCTCGAAGGTCTTCGTCAGGTTGAAGAACTCCGGCGTGAGCCGGTCCATGAGCGTCTTCTTGTCCACCTCCTGAAGGGCCTGCTTCAGGAGCATGTCCGCGGACGAGTCCTTGCGGGTGTTGCGCCCGACCAGCGCGTCGAGGCGGTCAGCCGCCTTGCCTTCGGGGTTGCCCCGCAGGGCGACGTACAGCATCACCACCATCGCGATGACGAGACCGCCGACCAGCAGGGAGAGCAACATCGGGTTCATGCGAGTACACCTGGCGCGAGTGTGCGAGTCGGTGCCCTCCTGGCGCGTTCAGGCCCAAATCGTTTGGGCGCTCTGTGTGTCGATTGCGAGTCGTTTAGCGGCGGTCCCCCAAGGGACCGCGTCAATCCCTCATCAGGATGCGTTCGGCGAACATGTTGCTGGGCAACTTGACGCCCTTCTGTTCCAGCCGGCTGATGAACGTCGGGCGCACGCCGGTCGCCTCGAACTGGCCGTAGGCGCGGCCGTTCTGGTCGATGCCGACCTGCTTGTACCGGAACACTTCCTGCATGATGATGATGTCCTGCTCCATGTTCATCACTTCCGTGATGTGGGTGATCTTGCGGGGCCCGCCCTGGAGCCGGTTGGCCTGGATGATGAGGTCAATGGCGGAGCTGATCTGCTGCCGCATCGCCTTCACCGGCAGCTCGAACCCGCCCATCATGATCATCGTTTCGAGCCGGGTGAGGGCCTCGCGCGGGGTGTTCGCGTGGAGCGTGGCGAGCGAGCCGCCGTGACCCGTGTTCATAGCTTGTAGCATGTCCAGCGCTTCGCTGCCGCGAACCTCACCAATAATGATGCGCTCGGGCCGCATACGGAGGGCGTTGCGGACGCAGTCGCGGGTGCTCACCGACCCCTTGCCCTCGATGTTCGGCGGGCGCGTTTCCAGCCGAACGACGTGGTCCTGTTGCAGTTGCAGTTCGGCCGCGTCCTCGATGGTCACC
>SXHE01000920.1 GCA_005773755.1 Planctomycetia bacterium | reverse complement strand
GCTCGCGCACAACAAGGATACTCATGACAACGACTACACAACGGGTGATTCGCGTCGGGCACAGCCCGGACCCGGACGATGCGTTCATGTTCCACGCGCTCGCCAACGACAAGATCGCCACCGGGAACCTGAAGTTCGTTCACGAACTTCAAGACATCGAGACGCTCAACCGGCGCGCGCTCAAGGGCGAACTCGAAGTCACCGCGGTGAGCATCCACGCCTACAGCTTCCTGCTGGACAGGTACGCCCTGTTGCCCACCGGGTGCAGCATGGGCGACAAGTACGGGCCGATGATCGTCGCGCGGACGCCGCTCGCGGTGAGCGACCTGCCGGGCATCAAGATCGCCGTGCCCGGCACGCTCACCACCGCGTTCCTCACGCTGAAGTTGCTGTTCGAGTCGATCGGCGCGAAGGACAAACTGACCTTCGACGTGATTCCGTTCGACGAGATCATCCCGGCGGTCGCGGGCGGCAAGTACGACGCGGGCCTCATCATTCACGAGGGCCAACTGACGTTTCAGAATCAAGGGCTGCACCTCGTCCGCGACCTCGGCGTGTGGTGGCAGGAGCGCATCGGACTGCCGCTGCCTCTGGGCGGGAACGTGGTCCGCAAAGACCTCGGCGCGGCCACGATGCGCGAAGTAAGCCGCCTCATCAAGCAGAGCATTCAGTACGCGCTCGACCACCGGCGCGAGGCGCTCGACTACGCCCTCAAGTACGCCCGCGACATGGACGTGGCGCTCGCGGACAAGTTCGTCGGCATGTACGTGAACGACTGGACGCTCGACTACGGCGACCGTGGCCGGGCGGCGATCCGCAAGCTGCTGGGCGAAGCGCACCGCGCCGGCATCATCCCGAACCCGGTCGAACTGGAGTTCGTGGAGTGAACCCCCGGCCCGGTCGCGGTCTCTACTGAGTTGAGTTCGCCCTTCACTCACGCCACGAGGAGCGCGCCGTGCCCGAAACCGTCATCAACTTCTACTCCACGACCGGCGAATACGGCTGCTTCTCGAACTTCTCGCGGCACTCCGTCTTCCTCAAGGGGAAGCGGTGGCCGACCACAGAACACTACTTCCAGGCACAGAAGTTCGCCGGCGAACCGGACGAGGAAGAGGTTCGGCTCGCGAACAAGCCGATGCTCGCGGCGAACATGGGGCGCGACCGCAAGCGCCCGCTGCGCCGCGACTGGGAGGGTGTGAAGGAGAACGTGATGCTCGATGCGCTGCGCGCGAAGTTCACGCAGCACGAGGAGCTGAAAGCGATCCTCCTGGGCACCGACGACGCGAAGCTGGTGGAGCACACCGCGAACGACAGCTACTGGGGCGACGGCGGCGATGGCAGCGGCAAGAACCGCCTCGGGCACCTGTTGATGAAGGTGCGCGAGGAGTTGCGGGCCGTTTGATCGCATTCACGCAGCCTGCTGCGCTGGCACCGTCGCGGCCTTGCGGCTGCGCACGCTGCTGGCGGTGAACCACGCGGTGCTGAGCACGGTCAGCGCGAGCAGCGCCGCGAACGTGCTGCCGGGGACCGCGACCCAGGCCAGCGGCAGTAGCACGCCGCCCAGCGCGCCGAGCAACCCGACCAACCCGCCCACCGCGCCGACCTCGCGCGGGAAGTGGTCGGGGATCATCTTGTACACGCTCGCCTTACCCACACCCATCCCGACGCCGAGCACGAACAGCGCCGCGGTGAACGCCCACACGCCCAACCCCAGCGGCAGAGACAGCGCGACGCCCGCGCCGAGCATCGCCCAAAACACCATGGTCATCACCACCTGCGGACCGAACCGGTCCGACAGCCACCCGCCCAGCGGCCGGAGCAGGCTCGCGGGAAACACGAAGCACACCGCGGCGAGGAACCCGACCCACTTCGACAGGTAGTCGAGGTCGGCCCGCACGTCCGGGTTCGCGATCATATAGGCGGAGTGCGCTTCGCCCTTCAAGGTTTTGATCGTGTCGAAGTCGGCGACGAGCTGCGCGTTCAGGCTCATGCTCGCGGCCAGTTCGCGCCCGTAGTTCGCGAAGTAGAACTGCGGCAGCACGCCGGAGAGGGCGACGTACGCGCCGAACACGACCGTGTAGTGCAGGCTGAATTCCCACACCTTCGCGTGCTTCATCGGCGCTGCCAGCTCGGAGAACGGCCGCCCGCGGGCCGGGGTGCGGTCCTCGCGCGGCGACAGGAACCACACGGCCGCGGCGAGCACCACGAGAAGCACCGCGTACACGACCGGGATGAACCGCCACCCGCCGGGGATCGCGCCGCCGAAGAACCCGGCCGCGGGCACCGCCGCGATGAGCAGCGGGCCGAACAGCTTCGTCACCGACGCGCCCACGTTCCCCGCGCCGAAGATGCCCAGCGCCGTCCCCTGCTTCTCCTTCGGATACCACGCGGCGTTCCACGCGATGCCGACCGAGAACGAGTTGCCAGCGACGCCGTACAGGATCGCGCAGATCAGCAGTTCCGTGTAGCTCGACACGCGGCTGACCATGAGCGTCGGGAGTACTGTGAACAGGATGAGCGCGGTCATCACGCGGCGTCCGCCGTAGCGGTCGGTCCACACGCCGAAGTTGAACCGCAGCAGCGAGCCGGACAGGATCGCGGCGATGGTCAGGTTGTAGAGCTGCCCGTCGGTGAGGCCGAGCTCCGGCTTGATCTTGATGCTGAGCATTCCGAGCATCAGCCACACCGCGAACAGCAGCGCGAACGCGCCGGTCGAGAGCGTCAGCACGCGCGCGCGCCGGCCGCGCTCCAGTTGGTCTGGGGCCATTTGGGAAGTCGTCCTATCGAGGTTTTCCGTGTAGCCGCGACGCGCAGCGGAGCGCTCACGCTCCGCTGCGCGTC
>SXHE01000919.1 GCA_005773755.1 Planctomycetia bacterium | reverse complement strand
GCCGCGGAACCAGAGGTACTCGTCGACGCGCATGTCGGTGTACAGCGGGCAGCTTTCGGGCATGTAGCCGATGCGCCGGCGGGCCTCGATCGGATCCCAGAACACGTCCTTGCCGCCGATGGTGGCCTTGCCGGAACTGGCCGTGAGGAACCCGGCGAGAATGCGCATGGTGGTGGACTTGCCCGCGCCGTTCGGCCCGAGGAACCCGACCACCTGCCCCTTTTCAACGGAGAACGACACGTCCCGCACGGCCGGGTACTCGCCGTAGTACTTCGTGAGATGTTCGACGACGATCATGGTGTGCGTCCGCGGTGCGCGTGTCCGTCTGCTACACGGTTAAGGCGCGGCGCGAACCCTGGCAAGAGCGCGAAGCCCGGCGGTTACGGGGAACCGGGGTTGATTGCGCGCGAACGTCGCGGCATGGTGCGCCGAACGAGGAGGGCCGAGACATGCACGGCACGACCCGGTTCGCGGTGGCGGTACTCGCAGCACTGGCGTACGCGCCAGACGCCTCCGCGAGTTGGATGCTTTACAACTTCGAGTGCTTCGAGAAGCCGCCCAAACCCGGCGAGCATCTGGGCGACCACCTCATCGCGGACCGAATGCCGCCGCGCTTGATCGAAGTGAAATGCGAGTCGCGGGTGCCGACAACAACAGTCGCCTTGCCGCCCCACGAGGAACCAAAACGGATGGGGGGACGGATCGGCATCTGGCACGATGTGGGCGTCATGTCTTTCGGTTACAAGATCGGTGAGTTGCCGCCGAAGATCGGTGAGAGCTTCGGCGACTACACGATCGCGCCCGTGCTCCCGCCGCGCTACCTCGTGCGCGAGCGCGGGACGACGCTGCCGGAAACGTCCGTCCCGCTGCCGCCGCTGCCGACAGATGAGTGAGCGCGCGTCGGGTTCCGCCTCGTACAACAACCGCGGAGGAACCCAGACCGTGAGCGAACCCTACACCGCGATTCAGGTTGTGATGATGCCGCGGGACACCAACCCGCATGGCACCATCTTTGGTGGCGTCATCCTGTCGTACATCGACACCGCCGGGGCGCTGGCGGCGCGGCGCGAGCTGCTGATCCGCAAGGGCAACCCGAAGGCGTCGTTCGTAACCGTCGCGATCAATCGCGTCGAGTTCAAGAAGCCCGTTCACGTCGGCGATGTCGTCAAGTTCGAGACCAGCATCGTGCGCATCGGCCGCACGTCCGTCACTGTTCGCATCGACGTTCACGCCGAGCGCGGCGCGGAGTCGATCCACGTGACCGAGGCCGAAGGCGTGTTCGTGGGCGTCGATCTGAGCACGGCCGACCGCAAGCCGGTGCCGCTGTTCCCTGAGCAGGCGTGACAGCGGTGGTGTCACCGCTAAACCTTGCTGCGCGCGCGCGCGCCCCTATATCAACCGAACACCGCGCGACGCAACATGGAGCGGCCGTGAAGCAGCGCTTCGCTGCGACAGGTCGCGAGTCCAGCCGAGGCTGCTATGAGCTTTTCTTCCGCTCACCTGTACTACGACGACCTGGAAGTCGGCAACGAGTGGACGTCCGGCGGGCGCACGGTCACGGAAGCGGACATCGTCAACTTCGCCGGGTTCAGCGGCGACTTCAACCCGATCCACATCGACCACGAGTTCGCCAAATCGACCCCGTTCCGCCGGCCCATCGCGCACGGGTTCGCGGTGTTCTGCATCACCAGCGGGCTGGGCGTGTACGCCCCACTGGTGCGCACGATGGCGATGCTGCGCGTCAACGTGTGGAACTTCAACCTGCCCGTCTTCGCCGGCGACACGATCCGCAGCGTGAGCCGCGTGAAAGAGAAGACGATCCGCGGGCGCGGGCGGCGCGGCGAGGTCGTCTGGTATCGCGCCGTGCTGAACCAGGACGGCAAGGTGGTGCAGGACGGCGAGGTGGTCACGCTGGTGGAGTGCCGCCCGCCGGTGCGCCCCACGGCCGACGCCCCGGCCCCCACCGAACCCGCACCGACTGCGTAGGCCGCACAGGGCGGATGCCCTGTGCGCGTCGGGTCGAACCTTCTTCTCCCTTCCCGTATCCTGTCTGGTAGTCCGCATTCCGAACTCCGATTCCGAATTTCCCATGACCGTTCGCACGCGCTTCGCGCCCAGTCCGACCGGCTACCTCCACATCGGCGGCGTTCGCACCGCCCTGGTCAACGGGCTCTTCGCGCGCAAGCACGGCGGGCAGTTCATCCTGCGCATCGACGACACCGATCAGGGCCGCAACGACCCCAAGGCGCTGCAACCGATTCTTGACGGGTTCAAGTGGCTCGGCCTCGACTGGGACGAGGGCGCAGAGGTCGGCGGGCCGTGTGGCCCGTACTACCAGTCGCAAAAGCTCGACCGCTATCAGGAGGCAGTTCGTCAACTGCTCGACAAGGGGCTTGCGTACTGGGACTACGCGAAGCCAGAGGAGACGAAGGCCGAGATGGAACTGGCCGAGAAGGAGAAGCGGCCGAAGATTTACAGCCGCCGGTGGATGGCTGCGACCGTCGCGGACCGCGCCCGGTTCGAGGCCGAGGGCCGCACCGGGTCGGTGAAGATCAAGATGCCGCGTGAGGGCGTGTGCCGGTTCCACGACCATGTTCGCGGTGACGTGGAGGTGCAGTGGGCCGGCGAGCAAGACATCGTCATTCAGCGCTCCGACGGCACTGTGACGTACAACCTCGCGAACGTGGTCGATGACTACGACATGAAGATCACGCACGTGATCCGCGCGGAGGAGCATCTGTCCAACACGCCGCGGCAAATCTTCATGTTGGAGGGTCTCGGCTACCCGCGGCCGGAGTACGCGCACGTTCCGTTCGTCGCGGAACCGGGCAGCAAGAACAAACTCAGCAAGCGGAAGATCGCGCAGTATCTCAAGAATGCGGACTTCAAGAAGGTCTACGACCACGCGAAGGCGATTGCCGACCGGATCGGCGTGGACGCAGTGCCGGAGTCGTTCAACCCTGTGCTGGTTGATTTCTACAAGCAGGTTGGTTACTTGCCTGCCGCGATGCTGAACGCGCTGGTGCTGTATGGCTGGGCGACTGCGGACAACCGGGAGGACTTCACGCTCACGGAGATGGTCCGTGAGTTCTCGCTCGAGCGCGTGGTCCAAAACCCGGCGAGCCTCGACGTAAAGAAGTTGTTCGCGATCCAGGCCAAGTACACGCATGCGCTGCCGGTCGCGGAGAAGGTCGAACTGGTGACGCCGTTCCTGACGCGGGCCGGGTTGCCGGCGGAGCGCGACTTCGTCACGCGCGTGGTAGAAGCCGCCGGGCCGCGCCTGACCGTCGCCGGCGACATCCTCGATTACGACTACCTGTTCCTGCCGGACGAGCAGATCGCGTTCGACGCGGCGGTTGCGACGAAGCACCTCACCGCGGCGTACAAGGGCGCGCCCGCGGTGCCGGCGCTCACGGACGTGCTCGCGAAGCTGCGCGCCGCGGTTGCGAGTGCGGAGCCGTTCGCCCACGATACGCTGAAGGTCGCGACGGAGGCGCTCGCCCAAGCCGAAGGCGCGAAGGCCGGACCGCTGAGCCAGGTGTTGCGGGTCGCCGCGACCGGCCGCGAGGTCGGGTTCAGCGCCTACGACACGCTCGCCGTGCTCGGCCGCGCCCGCTGCCTCGCCGGCAT
>SXHE01000918.1 GCA_005773755.1 Planctomycetia bacterium | reverse complement strand
GCGGTGAGCGCGTTGCAGGTGCTCAAGCCGGGCGAACCCGATGAGCCACTCAAGGCACGAGCCGATGCCCTCAACTGGGACATCGACCGCGCCGTTAAGCTCATTACCGGCTGATGCCTACGACTTTGCAATCGGCCTAACCTGGGTGTGGCATCGAAGAATCACCGGTGTCTCATTCCTGGCCGAGCGGAGTATAGTACCAGCACCATGCCAACACTCGCCGATTTGCGGAAGGACTATTCGCTCGCCGGGCTTTCTGAGGCCGACGCGGGGGATGACCCGTTCGCGCTGTTCCACCGCTGGTTCAACGACACGGTCGCTGCGGAGCTGACCGACCCGAACGCGATGATCCTCGCCACCGCGACCGCCGACGGCACTCCGTCCGCGCGGGCCGTGCTGCTGAAGGCGCTCGACGCGCGCGGGTTCACGTTCTTCCCCAACTACGACAGCCGCAAGGGGACCGAAAGGGAGGCGAACCCGCGGGTCGCGCTCTGCTTCCTGTGGCACCCGCTCGAACGGCAGGTCCGCGTCGAGGGTACGGTCGAGATCGTGAGCGCCGCGGAATCGGACGAGTACTTCGTGAAGCGCCCATTGGGAAGCCGGCTGGGGGCGTGGGCGTCGCCGCAGAGCGCCGTCATCGCCGGGCGCGAGGTGTTGGAGAAGGCGCACGCGGAGTTGATGGCGAAGTTCCCGGACGGTGACCCGCCGCGCCCGGCGAACTGGGGCGGCTATCGCGTGCTGCCGACCGTCATCGAGTTCTGGCAGGGCCGGCCGAGCCGGTTGCACGACCGCATCCGGTTTACCCGCGCGCCGTCCGGCTGGGTGCGCGACCGGCTCGCGCCGTAGTCGCGAATACCCAAACGCCCGCGGGCGTCTACACTAGAGCCTGCCTACCCACCCTTCCCTTTCCACAGGTATTGTTCCATGAAGGTGCTGTACGTGGCCGCGTTCGCGGCGCTGATCGGTTTCACCGCCACCTGCCAGGCCGAGGACAAGAAAGTGACCCCGCTCACCGGCACGATGAAGGACATCGACGGCAAGGACTACGACCTGTCCAAGCTCAAGGGCAAGGTGGTGCTGTTCGTGAACGTCGCCAGCGAGTGCGGCCTCACCCCGCAGTACAAGGGGCTGCAAGAACTGTACGAGAAGTACGAGAAGGACGGGTTCGTGATCGTCGGCGTGCCGGCCAACGAGTTCGGCGCGCAAGAGCCGGGCACCGACTCGGAGATCAAGAAGTTCTGCACCGGCAAGTACAAGGTCACGTTCCCGATGCTGTCGAAGGTAGTCGTGAAGGGCAAGGGGATCACTCCGCTGTACAAGACGCTGATCGAAGCGACCCCGGACAAGGACGGCAAGGTGAAGGACGTGAGCTGGAACTTCGAGAAGTTCCTGGTGGGTAAGGACGGCAAGGTGGCGGCCCGGTTCTCGCCCCGCACCGAGCCGAAGGCCGACGACCTGAACAAGGCGATCAAGGCCGAGCTGGAAAAGAAGTAAGCGTTCCGGCACACCGAACGCACGAACCGCCACCCTCACCGGTGGCGGTTTCAGTTCCGGTGACACACCCGCTGCGAGAATAGAGCGGCTTCGGGAAATGCGTAGCAGCCAAGCGAGCCGCGACCGCGAGGGAGCGGGTCACGCAATCCGCCCTTTCCTCGGAACCGAATAACCCTCCGCGCGGTCACTTCACCACTTTGCACTTCGGCAGCGCGGCGGTGAGTTCCTTCACCCCGGCGTCGGTCACCTTCGTACCGGTGAGCACCAGGCCGGTGAGCGTCTTGAGTTCGGCCAAGTGCTTTAACCCGGCGTCCGTGGTGCCGCTGTAAGCGAGGTCGAGGCTGGTGAGCTTCGTTAACGGGGCGAGTTCCTTTAGCCCGGCGTCGGTCACGCCCGCCGCCCCGAACACCTGCAGCAGGGTGAGGTTCTTGAACGCGGCGACGTGTTTCAGCCCGTCGTTGGTGAACTTCGGACAACCGAAGTAGAGTTTCTGAAGGTTCTTCAGACCCGCGAGGTCTTGCACCCCGGTGCCGGTGGCTTGCCCGCTCGCGAACGCCAGCGAGGTGAGCGACGTGAGGGGCGCGAGTTCCTTCAGCCCGGCGTCGGTGGCGCTCTCTGCGTCGATGCTCAGCGTCGTGAGCTTCTTGAGCGCGGCGAGTTCCTTCAATCCGGCGTCCGTGACCTTCGGCGCGCGGGCCAATGTGAACGAGGTGAGCTTGGTGAGTGCGGCCAGGTCCTTCATCGCGGCGTCGGTGAAGCCCGGCCCGGCGGTCACGCTCAGGGTCGTCAGGTCCGTGAGCTTGGCAATCGCTTTCGCGCCGGCGTCGCCCACTTCCGACTTGCCCGCGATGAGCGTGAGCGCGGTCAGTTTGGGAATCGCGCCGATGGCTTGCAGGTCCGCGTCGGTGATCGTGACCGCGGAGTAGGCGAGCTGGTTCAGGTTCTTGTGCCCGGCCAGTTCCTTCAGCCCGGCCGCGGTCACCTTGCTCGCGTCACCGATGACGAGTTGCTTGAGCGCGGTCAGCGTCGCGACATCCTTGATGCCGGCGTCGGTGAGCGCCCGCGCGTCGAGGATGAGCTGAACCAGCTTCTTGTGGGCAACGATGTCCTTCACCGCGGCGTCGGTCACGCCCGGCCCGGTCGCGGTGAGGGCCAACAGGTTCTTGAAGCTGGCGAGCGCCCTGAGTTCAGGTTCGCCGAACTTGGGCGGCAGCACGACCCCCACGACCTGCTTGCCGCTACGCACGACTTTGCCGCCGCCGCTCTCGATGAGCTTCACGGCATCGGCCTCTTGCGCGCGGGCCGGACCGAGCGCCGCGAACCCGACCGCGAGCAGAGCGAACCCAAACACGCGCGACATGGCAGCCCCTACGGTGGGAGGATTTCACGCAAAGCCGCGAAGACGCAAAACGGACAAGAAAGCCAATGCCTTCTTATCCGCTTTGCGTCTTCGCGGCTTTGTGTGAGGTCGCCTTTGTCGATCCTACCCGCGGGCGGCAGCGATGGTCGCACCGCCAAAGAAGCCGGTGAACGCCGGGAACGTGATGCCCAGGTCGATCCCGCCGGCGTTGAAGGTAGTCACGTCGGCCAGTCCGCCGAAGCCCGGCGTCACGCGCAGCTCCGAAACGCCATCGCCGTTCACGTCGCTCAGGGCCACGAACGCGCCGGACGGTCGTCCGCTGTAGGCGAAGAAGCTGCCGAGCGGTTGGCCGTTGGCCCCGTTGAACGTCTTGATGTGGCCCTGTGTGCCCTGGCCGCTGCTGGTCACGATGTCGGCGCGGCCGTCGCCGTTCACGTCACCGGCCGCCACATTCACCGGGCCGAAGTAGTTCTGGTACGCGAAGTAGCTGATCCGCCCGAGACCCGGTGCGATGTACTCGTTGCCGAGGCCGGTGAACACCCTGACGTGCCCACCCCCGGCCGCCGCGACCGTCACCACCTCGTCGGTTCCGTCGGCGTTGAAGTCCGCGGAGGCGACCGTCACGTTGCCGTTGAACCCGGCGTAGGAGATGTACTCCACGAGTGTCCTGTTGTCGATCCCGCTGAACGCGCGGACGAGGCCTTGCAGCCCGTTGGCGACGGTGATGATGTCGCCCACCCCGTCGCCGTTCACGTCGCCGAACGCGATGTTCGCGCTCACATTCTGTCCGGGGTAAGCGAAGAAGCTGCGCAGTTCGGCCCCGGTCGCCCCGTCAAACACCTTCACGTGACCCTGTGCGAATGGCGTGTCCGCGGTCACGATGGCGTCGGCCACGAAGTCGCCGTTGATGTCGCCGGCCGCGACCTTGACGCCGCCCGCGAACCCTGCGAACGGCACGACCGACACGCGAGCCGCGCCGGTGCGTGCGTCCAGCACACTGACGGCGCTATTCGCGGTCGGCCCCGACCCGACGACGAGGCTGGTGCCCGGCGGGGCGATGGCGATGTCCGTCAGCACGATGGTGCCGTCGCCGATGTTGCCGATCAGGGTCGCGGCCCCGGTGGTCAGGGCGATGCTGTAGAGCGCCGTCGTGCCGCCGACCGGGAACGCGGCCAGTGCCAGCCCGGACCCGTTGTTCGCGCTGCCCAGGCCGATGTCGAACCCGACGAACGCGGTCGGGTCGATGGTCACGCCCAGCGCGCCGAGGTTCTCGATCACGCCCGCGTTCGGCCCGCCGGTCGCGGCCCCGTTCAGCCCGCCCTGCACCACGAGCGAACTGGAGCCGCGGTCGATCCCGACGAGCGTGGTAGGAACCGTGCTGCCGAAGGGCCGGACGAAGACCCGGTCGTAGGCCACCGCGACGG
>SXHE01000917.1 GCA_005773755.1 Planctomycetia bacterium | reverse complement strand
TTCCCGACCTGCCACGACTGGGACGTTCACCTCTCGACGCTGTTCACCGAAGCGCGGATGAAGCGGTTCATCGAAGTGCGCGGCGCGGACGCGACCACAACCCCGGTGTCGGTGGCCGCACTGTGGAAGGGCTTGCTCTACGACCCCGACGCGCTCGCGGAAGCCGAGCGCCTCGCGCGCCAACTGGTGCCGGGCGACTTGCGCGCGATGTCGGAAGCCGTGTCGCGCGACGGCCTCCGCGCCGTGTGCAAGTGGGGGACGGTAGCGGACGTGTGCCGCGAACTGCTCGCTATCGCCGCCACCGGCCTCCGCGCGCAGGGCGAAGACATATCGGAACTGGACGCGCTCCGCGCCGATCGGACGCCGGGCGAAGTGTGGCCGGCGAGTGTCGCGGGAGTGGTGCGTGATTTTGAGTACATCGTGGGCTGAAACGGCACTCGTCATTTCGAAATCTTGCACTTCGGCAGCGCCTTCTGAAGCTCTTCGACCCCGGCCTCAGTAACGTCGGTTAGGCTCAAATCAAGGTCTGTCAGGTTCTTCAACGACGACAGCGCTTTGAGCCCCTTGTCCGTCACCTTAGAGTATCGCATATTTAGTGATTTGAGCTTGGTCAACTCCGCAAGCGATTCCAGCCCAGTGTCCCCGAGCTTGAGTTTGACGAGACTGAGGTACGTAAGGTTCTTGAGCGGGGCGAGTTCTTTTAGCCCAGCACCCGTAACGCTCAAGTCATCGAGTTCGAGTCGCTCAAGTTTGGCGAGCGCGGCGATGCCTTTCAGCCCAGCGTCCGTGACCTTCGGGTTGGAGCGTCCTACCGGGTCACCACGGTCGGCCACTGTGAGTCTTGTGAGATTTGGGATCGCATAGACCTTCTGTAGACTGGCGTCCAACACTGTGAGTGCATCAAATTCTTTCAGGTGAACGAGTGAAGCGAGATCGTCGCGCTCGGATGCAGCGAGTTCCGATTCTCCGAGTCTGAGGTGCGTCAGGGTCTTCATAGTGGCGATTAGCTTTACTCCCTTCCCACTCACTCGTGTGCCACTGAGCGTTAGCGTTTCGAGTTTGTTCAGCGGTGTGAGACGCTTCACGCCTTCATCGGTGATGCGCGTACAACCAGATAGGGAGAGAAACCTGAGCGATTTTATTTCCGCCAGCGCGCTCATTCCGACATCAGTGACTTCGCCCCCCCACATGGTGATATCCCATAGGTGAGGCAGCGAGCGGAGGAGCATCAGTGCCTCGTCATTGACGCGGGTTGCGGCGTAGAAATTGATCTGTTCGATGTGCGGCAAGACAACGACCACCTTCAGCGCCTCGACAATCTGTTCCGAAGTCAGCTCCTCCGTCGGGAAGTTGATGTACGTGATGGGGTCTCCGGGGTTAAAACCCCGCCCGGCGCGCCCACCGATCTTTTCCATCGCAGCTATCGCTCGGTCCTCCGCTGCTGTATCGACTTTCGCAGCAGGTTTGGGACCGGGTGTTCCTGAGCCGTCTCCTGTGGGCGGCACAAGGTTCGGTGGAGCGACAGGCGGTGTGGGCGGCGCTGGCGGTGGCGGGTCCGGGGCTTTCGAGCAACCGACGACACACAGCACGATGAACAGAACGAATCGGTAGTCCACAGTAAACCTCTGGTAAGGGTCGACATCATGTTAGATCGACAACTCATGCCTTCCACTTCGCGACCTGCCCACTGCGTACCGATTCGTTAGCGAGGTGCGCGGCGCTCGCGGCGCTCACGCCGGCTTCTGCCGGGCACGCGACTTTCTTCGACCGGTCGCGGATCGCTTCGATCCAGTTCGTCAGGTGCAGCAGTTCGCCGTCGGGCTTGTCGTAGAAGTCCAGCCCCTTCTGCTTGTCGGTGCCGAGGATCAGCGCCTTCGGTTCCGGCTTGGTTTTGCCGCGGTCGGGGATGATCTCGTAACGGCCGCGGTCCACGTACAACGTGCCCTCGCTGCCCATGAACTCGCACATCGAGCCGTTGCGGTTGTTGCTGAACGTCCCCTCGAAGTACACCTGAACTTGCTTGTCCGGGTAGCGCAACAGCGTTTGCACGGTGTCGGGCGTTTCCCACACGTCCTTCGCGGCGAAGTGGTCGCCCACGCTCGCGGCGCTCGCCGGGTGGTCGAGGTCGAGGAACCAGTGAACCACGTCGATCCAGTGAACCATCAGGTCGGTAAAGATGCCGCCGCCGAAGTCCCAGAACCAGCGCCACTGGCGGAACTTGTAGGCGTCGAAGTCCTGCGCCTTCGCGCCGCCGCAGAACCGCTTCCAATCGACCTTCTTCGGGTCGAGCGGGTCTTTGCCCTTCGCGAAGCGGTTGGCGTTGCGGTTCCAGGTGCAGTGAACCTTGTGTACCTTCCCGATTACACCCGCCTTCAGCAGTTTGTGGGCTTCCAGCAGGTGCGTCATGCTGCGCTGCTGCGTCCCGACTTGAACCACACACTTGCTGTCGTTCTGGGCCGCGATGACCGCCTTGCCCTCACTCAGGTCGTGCGTCAGCGGCTTCTCGACGTAGACGTGCTTGCCGGCCTTGCACGCATCGACGGTGAGCGGAACGTGCCAGTGGTCCGGCGACGCGATCAGCACCGCGTCCACGTCCTTGCGCGCGAGCAACTCTTCGTGCTTCTTGGTGGCGAACGCGCCGGGCGCGGCCAGCTTCTTGGCCGCGTCGAGGTTGTCGTCGAACACGTCGCACACGGCGGTGATCTTCACGTTCGGCAAACCGGGGAACGACTTGAGCAGGTGCTTGCAGCGCCCGCCGACGCCGATCAGCCCGATCTGGAGCGTGTCGTTCGCGGCGAACCCGCGCGACGATTCGGTGAGCAGCGCGGCGGTCGCAAGGGCCGAAGCGGAGAGAAAGGCGCGGCGGTCCGGGGTCATGGTCATGGCGGCACTCCAGCGGGAGAAGCGAAGTGCCGCCAGAATACTCGAAACACCAAACCCCGAAAACGAAACACCAGAAAAAGAAAAACCCCCGCGAGGGGAGAACCCGCGGGGGGCCGGATGAGGGCAAACACATCCGTTGAACGGAGGGAATAACGCGAACGGTGCGCGGCGCGGACCTGTTGGACGAAAGATTGGGCGGACGAATCGGACCGGGCAGCGGGGCGAGTAGGTGGGCGGGCAGTGGGGCGGGGTGAACGATAGTTAGTACCGCGGTCGCGCGGAAAAGCTCCACGCGATTTCTAGATTGGCAAAATAGTCTGCGAGTGATGAGAACAAAGTGAAACGCGCGGGGAACCCGTGAGAAAACGGGGTCCCCGCGGTGTGCGTGTCCGATCGGTCAGAAGCCGAACTTCTTCTTCAGCGAATCGGTCACATTCGCGACGGGGTTGCCGCCCTCGCCGCCGAGTAGCCCCTGAAGCTGGTCGCCGAGCATCGGGACTTTGCCCTTCACGAACTCGATCACGCTCGACACCGCGGACTTGGCCTGATCGCCGCTGATGCCGGCCTTCGCGCTGACCTTCTTGATTAGCTCTTCCACGACGCACCTCACGGGTTTTGGGAACAACCGGCCGGCTCATGCCGGCCGTTCGCCTACTTCGGGAACCGCTTGCTTACGGTGGTTACGGGTTTCTCGTCCTTGTCCAGAATCACGATATACGCCGCCGCGCCCGGCGTGTCCTCGATCAACTTCAGCGCCGCCTCGACGGGCAGCACGCTCACGGCCTTCGTCATGCTGTCGGCCGCGGTGCCGTTCGGCGCGATCACGGTCACACTCCGCCGCCCGGTCAGGCCCAGGCCGGTGCGCGGGTCGAGCACGTGCGAGTAGCGCACGCCCTTGATCTCGACAAACTGTTCCAGGTCGCCGGACGTGCTGACCGCGGCGTTCTTGAGTGTCAGTGTTCGCGGCTTCTGGCTTTTGGTGATGGGCGCGATGTCCACCTTCCAGCCGTCGGTGAGCGGCGGGGCGTCGCCGCAGGCGATGTCGCCGGACGCCGCGACCAGCGCCACCTTGATGTTGAACTTGTCGCGCAACAGCTTCAGCACTTCGTCCGCGGCGTAGCCCTTGGCGATGCCGCCCAGGTCGAGCCGCATTCCCGGCGTGAGGAGCTGCACGGTCTTCTTCACCGGGTCGATCTTCACGTTCTTGTAGCCGACCAGCGCGCGCGCCGCGGCGAACTCCTTCGGGTCCGGCAACTCTTGCGTGCGCCGCGCGTGCCGCCACAGTTGCACCACCGGCCCCACGGTCACGTCGAACGCCCCGTCACAGCGGCGCGACAGCTCTTCGGCGCGTTGCAACACGGCGATCAGGTCGTCGCTGGCGTGGTTCGGCGGGCCGACGTTGGTGGCGAACGTGTCGCACAACTTCATCAGCTCGCTCTTCTTGTTGTAATCGCTCATGGTGGCGTCGAGGGTCGCGACGCGCTCGAACGCGGCGCGCGCGGCCCCCATCGCGGTGGGCTTGTCCGGGGCGTACAGCACGACGCGAAACGTCGTGCCCATGTGCTTCGACTCGAACTCGTAGCGCTGGTGCGGCGCGGCGTCCGGGTTCGGCGCATTCGTCGGCCATGTGCCGCTGAGCGTACTAAGATGGCACAATCCGGCGCAGAGCAGGCTGAAGCAGATCATTCGCGCGCCCCTACAGTTGACACCGCTCGCCCCATCGGAGAATCTAGCAGACATGGCACTTCGATACACCACATTCGCGCTGCTGATCCCGATACTCGCCGTCGTAGCCGCCGCGCCCGCGGGGGAGAAGCCCGCGCCGCCGAAGGCCGGCGAGCCGCCCGTTCCCGCGAAGCTGGAGCGCAAGAACTACACCGAGAAGACGAAGGCGTGGATGAAGGAGATCACCGATCCCGACACCACGCCCCCAAAGTGGCGGCGCGTCGACACCGCGTCCAAGTTCGAGATGGTGTGGGTGCCCGGCGGCGAGTTCACGATGGGCAGCCCCGACGGCGAGGCCGGGCGCGAGGCCCACGAGGGGCCGCGCCACAAGGTCAAGGTGAACGGGTTCTGGATGGCGAAGTGCGAAGTCACCTGGGACGAGTACGACGTGTTCTGGTTCGACGAGGATTACCTCGTCGCCAACGACGTTGCGGCGAAGAAGTTCCCCGCGGACGCGGTCACGCGGCCCACGAACACCTTCGTTGACGCGACCTACGGCCACGAGCGCGAGGGCCACCCGGCGATGTGCATGACGCACCACGCGGCCATGATGTACTGCGAGTGGCTCAAGAAGAAGACCGGCCGCAACTACCGGCTGCCCACAGAAGCCGAATGGG
>SXHE01000916.1 GCA_005773755.1 Planctomycetia bacterium | reverse complement strand
GTCGATGATGCGGTACAGCCCGCCGAACGGGACTGCGGGCTTGGCCCGGTCGCGGGTGAGCGGTTCGAGCCGGGTCCCCTTCCCGCCCGCCAGGATCACGGTAACGACGCCACGCATAACGGCCCGCCGCTCAGAAGACAGAAGACAGAGGACAGAATGGCCGCAAAGAAGCACAAAAGCCACAAAAAGAAGACAGTAGACAGTACAGAAAACTGAGTTCAAGACATCCGGTCGATCTGCCCGGCCTTCGGACTTCTGACCTCTGTCTTGTCTTCTTTTCCCCTGCTACGCAGGCTTTTGTGCTATTATTCGGCCATTCTGTCTCCTGTCCTTTGCTACCGCCCACCGCTCAAGCTCTTCTCGAACATGATGAGGTTGTCGCCGCGGTCGGCGTCCCAGTGCAGGCCGACCACGTCGTAGCCCAGTTCGATGGCGAGGTGCATCATCGGGCGGTGGGTGTTGTGGCACTCCAGGCGGATCGTCTCGTAGTTGTGTTGCGAGGCCCAGCTCTGCGCGGCCTCGATCAGCTGCGAGCCGATGCCCATGCGCCGGGCGTCCGGCAGCACGCCGTAGAACCACGCGAAGAACGTGTCCGGCTTCAACTCGAACCCGAGGAAGAACCCGGCCGGCTTGTCCTTCACGCGCGCCACCAGTTGGAGCACGTTGTACCGCCCCATGTAGCGGCGGCGGAACGACTCGATCGTCTTCGTGGGCCGGAAGATCTGGTTGTACATGTCGACGATGAGCGGCAACTCGTCCGCGCTCACGATGTCGATGATCGCGTCCGCCATATTCGCTCCAGGTGCTTAGTGTTTCGTGTCTGGCGTTCGGTCGGAAACTCGGATCGCTCGACCCCGTTCCAACCGAACACCGAACACCGAACACGTCGTTAGTTGGGCCGGTACAGCCCGCCGATGATGTCGTCCCACGCGGGCACGTTCCAGGTGGCGATCAGCTCGCGGAGCACGTCGCTGGCGGTGTCCTCTTCGGCCACGAGCGGGGCCGCTTCGTCCTCGGTGTACTCGGCCATGTCGCCGCCGTCGGTGGGCTCGAAGTCGTCGCCCTCGGCGCTCTCCGCGACCGGTTCCTCTTCGCCCTCGGCCTCCGCTGCTTCGGCCTCGGCCCCCTCTTCCGCGTCTTCGAGTGCCGCCGCGCTCACCGCGCCCTCGGCCGGCGCGCCCTTGCGGCGGCGGCGGCGGCGGCGCTTGCGCTTGCGCCCGGTGCCGGGCTGCTCGCCGTCGGCGGTCGGTTCACCGGCCTCGCCCGGCGCTCCGTCCTCGGTGTCGTCGTCGGCGGCGGCGAGTTCCGGCTCGCCCTCGGCCTCGTCTTCGGCACGCGGGTCGCCGTGGTGCGGTTCCACCAGCTCCGCGTCGATCTTCCGCTCGACCATGTCGGGCGGCGCGGCCGGTTTGTCGAGGTTGAACTCACGGGCGAGGTCCGCCCAGTCGTCGTTGGTGTCGAGAGGGTCCGGCATGGGAGTCGTTTCGTGATGAGTGTGTTTCAGCCGTTCATCTTATCGCGCCGCGCCCGCGCCGGACACGCCCCACGCGCGGGCCTGACGCGCGAGGCTCACGTCGATGACGCAGTCGCCGGGGTCGGCCCCGTAGCACTCCGAGAGCGCCGCCGCCGTGTCGCCTTCCGGTAACTCGTCGCGCGGCACCAGGAACACGTCCGCGGGCCAGCCCCCGACGTGCGCCAAGTGCTGAACGACCGACTCCCACACGTCGGCCGGCACCGGCAGCCCAGGAAGCAGCCGCGCGCACAGGTCACCGACCGCTTGTTCGAGGCACGCCCGCGGCGGCAGCAGATAGAACGTCGCCATGTGATAACCCTCGCTGGTGTGGCGAAGTGGATTATCGGCGCGGGGTTACGAGCGAAGGGACTGGAAGCGAGGTAGGGGATGTGAGGGCAATAGAAGCGCCCGGCGCAATCGTTAGAGATTAACATTCCGCACCGACTTCACGTTTTGCGCCGTCGCCAAAGGCGACG
Organism: Planctomycetia bacterium; assembly: GCA_005773755.1. GTDB lineage: Bacteria > Planctomycetota > Planctomycetia > Gemmatales > Gemmataceae > Gemmata. The sequence continues at coordinate 2,513 of SXHE01000916.1, read as the reverse complement.
GCGCAAAACCTTACCCCAGCGCCTTGACCAGCACCTGCGACTTGCGCTTGTTCTGCTCGTACTTCTCGCGGCGGGCCGGGGGCAGGTCGTCGGGCGTGCCGTGGGTGTAGCCCTTCTGAACGAAGTAGCCGATGGCCTGGGTCGAGAGGCAGAACACCTTTGCGATCCCGCGGCGGCGGGCCTCGTCCTCCGCGTAGCGGATCAGCTTCGCCCCGATGCCCTGGTTCTCGTAGCGTTCGTCCACGAACACGCTGGCGAGTTCCGCCATGTTCTGTTCCGGGTACACGTGCAGCGCCGCGCACGCCACCGCGTTGCGGTCCACCTCGAACACGAAATAGTCGCCGATGATCTTCTCCAACTCGGCGCGGGTCCGCTTCACCAATTCGTCGTTCTCGACGCCGTCCTGAATGAGCGCGTGGACCGCGCGCACGTCCTTCTTCTGCGCGGGGCGAATCGCCTGGTACTCGTTGGCGTGGATCAGCGTGCCGATGCCCTCGTTCGAGAACACTTCACCGAGCAACCCTTCCTGCTCACGGCCGTCGATGATGTGGATGCGCTCGACGCCTTCCTTCGCGGCCCGAACCGCGTGCGCCAGCTTCGTAAGCGTTTCGGTCGGGCGCTCGGCGCGGTGCTTCTTGACCAGCGCTTCGCCCTCCTGCACGGTCAGTTGCCGGATGACGCCGTTCGCGTCGCGCACCCCGCCATCGGTGTTCAGGTACACCAGCTTCACCGCGCGCAGCGACTTGGCGATTTCGACCGCGACCGCGTCCGAGTTGAGCCGGTACGACGCGCCCGCGCCGTCGATACCAATGGGCGGGATGACCGGTACGATGTCGTGTTCCAGCAGCGTTTGCAGCAGCGCGGTATCGACGCGCTCGACCTTACCGGTGAACAGGTGATCGACCCCGCCCAGGATGCCGGCCGGGTGCGCGACGACGGCGTTCGGGCACGCGGCCCGCAGGTCGTTCGCGGTCAGCCCTTCGAGAATCTCGTGGGACACGCGGTTGGCCGCTGTGATGGCGACGTTGAGCGTCTCGCGGTTCGTGATCCCGGTGCCGTCCAGGTCCGACGGCACGATCTGAATTAGCTCCGCGTACCGCTTGATCTGGTGCGCGGCCCCATGAACGAGCGCGACGCGGATGCTCAGGCTGCGCAGTAACGCGATGTCGAGGAGCAGGTTGGGGAAGTTGTCGTCTTCGACGACCGCGCCATCAACGGCGATCACGAACACCCGGTCGCGGAACCGGGGGACGTATCGCAGGATCTCGCGGAAGTGGGTCAGGCGCTCGTGTTGCATCGGGGCCGTGTTTGGTGTTTCGTGTTTGGTGATTCGCGAGTAATCTGTCGCCACCGAGCGGCTGCCGATGGGTTCCCATCGCAACACCGATCCGGCCACCGCGTCGCGTGCGGCTAGAATAGTACGGCGGGCGCGTGCGGCGACAGCGCTCACAATACACCAAACACGAAACACCAAACACCAAAGACAATGGCAGAAAACGTCATCATCATCGGTTCCGGCCCGGCCGCGTGGACGGCCGCCATCTACGCGGCCCGCGCGAACCTGAACCCGCTCGTGTTCGAGGGCAACCCGAACGACGACAAGAACCGCATCAACGGCACCATGCCGCTCGGCCAGCTCGCCCTCACCACCGAGGTCGAGAACTTCCCGACGTGGCCCGCCGGCGATACGCGCCAGTACCTCAAGACCGCGCTGAAGGCCGACGACCCGGACTTCCCGTACTGGGTGGCGGCCGACAAGCCGCAGCCGACGCACGGCATCAACGGGCCGGAACTGGTCGCCCTGTCGCGGCAACAGGCCAAGAACTTCGGCACCCGCGTCGAGTCGAAGGACGTGGTGAAGGTCGATCTGAGGGCGAAGCCGTTCACGGTCACGCTGCACGACGGCAAGACCGCGCAGGCGCACACGCTCATCGTCGCGACCGGCGCGCGGGCCAATTACCTGGGCCTCCCGAGCGAGGACAAGTTCAAGAACCGCGGCGTGTCCGCGTGCGCCGTCTGCGACGGCGCGCTGCCGCGGTTCCGCAACCAGCCCATCGTCGTGGTCGGTGGCGGCGACACCGCCGTTGAAGAGGCCGGCTACCTCACCAAGTTCGGCAGCAAGGTTCACCTGCTGGTCCGGCGCGACGTGCTTCGCGCCAGCAAGATCATGGCCGAGCGCGCGACCTCGAACCCGAAGATCGAGATGAAGTGGCACACGGAAGTCGATGAAGTCATCGGCGACGACAAGAAGGGCGTGGTCGGGGTCCGCGTGAAGAACAACAAGACCGGGGCGACGGAAGAACTCCCCGCGAGCGGGCTGTTCCTCGCCATCGGCCACACGCCGAACGTCGGGTTCCTCGACGGCCAGTTGGAGCTGAACGCCGGCGGCTACGTCAAGTGGACGACACTGGCCCGCACCTACACCAGCGTGGAGGGCGTGTTCGCGGCCGGCGACGTGGCCGACGACTACTACCGGCAGGCGATCAGCGCCGCCGGCACCGGCTGTATGGCCG
>SXHE01000915.1 GCA_005773755.1 Planctomycetia bacterium | reverse complement strand
TCTTCCAGATGATCCGCGCCCGCTTGGAAGCCGCGATCCGCGACGGGGCCGTCGATCTGAAGGTGTTCGTTCAGGTCTTCGCGCTCGCCAGAGCAGCCGTTCAGGGGAAGAAGAACGACCGCGCGGTGAAGGTGATGATCGTGACCGTGATGGAGGAAGCCGGGAACACGGTGCGCAAGGGCTGGTTCCGCAACTGGTACGCGAGCCTCAAGCGCGAACTGGGCATCTAGCCGGTTGACGCTCTCGCGGCCCGTGCCTACCTTAAATCTTTCCGAAACATCGGAATCACCGCCACAGGTTCACACGGGTTTCACATGAAACGGAAGCAACTGGGGAAGACTCGCGCGACGCGCTGCCGGTTCTGCACCAAAGAAGGGTGCCCGCGGCCCGCGTTCGTCGATTACAAGGACGTGAGCAACCTGAAGAAGCTCATCACCAGCCAGGGCAAACTGTTCAGCCGCAAGCGGAGCGGGCTGTGCGCCACGTTCCAGCGCGAGGTCGGCACGGCGGTGAAGCGCGCCCGGTTCATGGGCCTGCTGCCCTACGTCGGCGAGTAACTGTCGGAACCGTTTGCGGCGTTGCGATGCAGCTCGCGAAGCCGCAAGCGGCTTGACGCACGGAGGGAGCCGTGGCCACCGCGGACGAACTGTTCCAGCAAGCCCTCGTTGCGCACCAGACCGGCGACCACAACGGGGCCGAGGCCCGGTACCGCCGACTCCTCGACGTAATCCCCGATCACGCCAGTAGCCTCACCAACCTCGGCTCCATCGTCGCCAAGCGCGGCGACACCGGCGAGGCCGAACAGCTCTACCGCCGCGCGGTCGCGGCCAACCCCGACCAACTCGACACCCGGTTCAACCTCGGCAACCTGTACCGCCGGCTCGGGCGACACAAGGACGCCGCCGGCGAGTACGAGGAAGTGCTGCGCCTCGCGCCCAACGCGCCGCAGGTGATCGTCAACTTGGGCCTCGCGGTCAGCGACCTGGGCGACTGGCCGCGCGCGGTCGAGTGCTTCGCCCGCGCCGCCACCGTCGCCCCGGACCTGCCGGACGCGCTGCTCCTGCTGGGCGACGCGCTGGCCCGGTGCGGCCAGTTCGACCAGTCCGTGCTCGCCTTCCGCGAAGCGGTCGCGCGGTTCCCCGACGTGGCCCGCGGGCACCAGAACCTGGGCCTGCAACTGGCCGCGACCGGCCAGGCCGAGGACGCGATCGCCGCATTCGAGCGGGCCGTCGCCATCGAACCCGGCTTCGCGGAGGCCCACAACGCGCTCGGCCTCGCGTTCGACACCCTCGGCCGAACCGACGACGCGCAGCGCGCTTATCGCGAAGCGACCCGTCTGAAACCGGACCGGGCCCACGCCTGGGCCAACCTCGGCACCAGCCTCGCGCAAGAGGGGTTGAGCGGGGAAGCGAACGACGCGCTCCGCCGGTCCCTCGCGCTCGACCCGAACGCGCTCACGCACGGCACGCTGCTCGCGACCCTCGTGCAGAGCGCGGACCTCACGCCCGAACAGATTCGCGACGAGCACTTCGCCTGGGCCGAGCAACACGCCAACGCCCTCGCCCCGACCGAACCGCCACACAAGCGCGGCTCCGACGCACCGGGGCGCATCCGGCTGGGCTATGTGTTCGGCGAGTTCCGGTCGCGCGCCGCGCGCGCGTTCCTCGAAGCGCTACTGACCCACCACGACCGCACCCGGTTCCACGTCACCGTGTACGCCGGCACGCTGCACCGCGACGACGCCACCGACCGGATGCGCAAGCTCGCGGACACCTGGAAGCCGGTGGCCCGGCACAGCGACGAACGACTGGCCCAAACGATTCGCGCCGACGAGATCGACGTGCTGGTGGACCTGAACGGCCACACGAGCGGCAACCGACTGCTCGCGTTCGCGCGGAAGCCGGCCGCGACGCAGATCACCCTGTTCGGCTACCCCGCGACGACCGGCCTGCGGGCGATGGACTTCCGCGTTACCGACGCGACCACTGACCCGCCCGGCGCGGAGGCTTTGTACACCGAGAAGCTGCTGCGCCTGCCGGACCTCGGCTGGGTGTACGTCCCGCCGGCCGACGTGCCCAATCCCAACCCCTTGCCGGCCGCCGGGCGGCGGTCGTTCACGTTCGGCTGCCTGAACCACCCCGGCAAGCTCTCGGAGCCGTGCGTGTCGGCGTGGGCCGCGATCCTGAAGGCGGTGCCGAAGTCGCGCCTGGTGCTGCTCGCGGGGCAGTCGGTCGCGTCGGCGGAAGTGCTGGCGGCGCGGTTCACGAAGCTCGGCGTCGCGTCCGACCGGTTGGAACTGGTGTACCGCCTGCCGGCGGCGGACTACTTCGAGGCGTATCAGCCGATCGATCTGGCGTTGGACCCGTTCCCGTACAACGGCGGCGTGACGACCTGCGATGCGCTGTGGATGGGCGTGCCGGTGCTGACGGTCGCGGGCCGTGACGCGCGCGGGCGGCAGGGCGTGAGCATCTTGAACGCGCTGGGGCTGCCGGAGTTCGTGGCCGACACGCCGGAGCAACTGGTAACGCTTGCCGCGACCTGGGCCGACCAACGCGAGTCGCTGGCCGACTTGCGCGGCACGATCCGCGACATCGTGAACCAGAGCGCCGTAACCGCGGTCGCGCCCTATGTGAAGCACCTCGAAGCCGCGTACCGCGGCGTGTGAGCACATCAAACAGAGTTGTGGCGCGGCGCTTGCAGTCCGGGCGCGTCGCGGCTACTCTTCACCGGTTCCTCTGCCCTTTTTCGAGGCTCTCCCATGACCCGCCTTTCGCGGCCCTCGCGCCGACAGTTCCTGCACCAGAGTGCCGCATTTGGTGCGCCGCTCATCGTGTCCGCATCGGCGCTCGGGCGCGACGACAAACAGCCCGCGCCGAGCAAGCGGATCACGGTCGGTGCCATCGGCTGCGGCAACATGGGCCTGGGCGACATCCGCGGGTTCCTGAACGACGCCCGCGCGCAGGTGGTCGCGGTGTGCGACGTGAACAAGGAGAGCGCCGGGTACTGGGCCGGCGGCGTCGCCGGGCGCGAGCCGGCCAAGCGGCTGGTCGAGGACAAGTACGCCGCGGACAAGAAGGCCGGCACCTACAAGGGGTGCGACACCTACGTGGACTTCCGCGAACTGCTCGCCCGCAAGGACATCGACGTGGTTGTGGTCAGCACGCCGGACCACTGGCACGCGATCCCGGTCGTCACGGCGGCGAAGGCCGGAAAGGACATCTACTGCCAGAAGCCGCTGTCGCTCACCATCGCCGAGGGGCGCGCGATGAGCGACGCCGTCAAGAAGAACAAGCGGGTGTTCCAGACCGGGAGCCAGCAGCGGTCGGACAGCAACTTCCGCCGCGCGTGCGAACTGGTCCGCAACGGGCGCATCGGCAAGGTGAAGACCGTGCGCGTCGGGCTGCCCGGCGGTCGCCCCGACTACGGCAAGACCGGCGACCGCAAGAAGACGGAGCCGGTGCCGAAGGGGTTCGAGTACGACCTGTGGCTCGGGCCGGCCCCGGAAGCGGCCTACGCCCCGGCCCGGTGTCACGTGAACTTTCGCTGGATCTACGACTACTCCGGCGGGCAGGTCACGGACTGGGGCGGTCACCACCCCGACTGCGCGCAGTGGGGGCTGGGCACCGAGCACACCGGACCGACCGAGATCCGCAACGCAAAGGGCACGTTCCCGGCCGACGACCTGTGGAACACCGCGACGGAACACTACTTCGAGGCGGTCTACCCGGACGGCGTGACGATGATCGTCTCGAACAAGGAGAAGATGGGCGTGCGGTGGGAGGGCACCGAAGGCTGGGTCACGGCCGACCGGGGCCGGCACGACGCCAGCGACAAGAAGATCCTGGATTCCAAGATCGGGCCGGACGAGGTCCACCTGTACGAGAGCAAGAACCACTACGGCAACTTCCTCGACTGCGTGCTCTCGCGCAAGGAGACTGCCGCACCGGTCGAGACGGCGCACCGGTCGATCACCATCTGTCACCTGGGCAACATCGCGATGCGGCTGGGCCGCGAGAAGCTGAAGTGGGACCCGGTCAAGGAGCAGATCGTCGGCGACGAGGTCGCGAACAAGATGCTCAGCCGCCCCTACCGCGGCAATTGGAAGTTGGAGTGATCGTGCGCGGCGGGGTGCATGAGCCGAAAGCTCACGAAGGGTCATTGCCGTTTCGAGTCGGGCGAGCACCTTCGGTTTTCAGCCCCGTGAGGGGCGACCGATAGTAGCCAGGGGTGGAGCGAGGCTCTGCGAGCGCAACCCCTGGTAAACGACGTTCCCAATTCATCGAAGCCCCGGAGGGGCGACAGGAACCGGAGCGGTTCTGTCGCCCCTCCGGGGCTTCGTGTCTTTTACCACTC
>SXHE01000914.1 GCA_005773755.1 Planctomycetia bacterium | reverse complement strand
GGGGCCGGGACGACCGGCGCGGTCGGCGCGAGGTAGCCGTCTTGCGCGCGGGCCGCGCCGACCGAACACAACCCCGCCACCGCCGCCAACAACAGTCGCTTCATCGTTCCGCCTCCGTGCGGGTGGACGTGTTTCAACACCTCGAAGTTTCGACGGAACTCCGGCACGAAGTGCAGACCGCGCGCGCCGGGAAGATGGGGAACATTGCGAACGCCCGGCACGACCGGCACAGCTTACCAGTCCGAGCCGTCGAACCCCGGCAGCGACGGCTGCGCGGTGCAGCGCTTCGGGGCGGGCCGGTTCACGCGCGGTACGGCGCGCCCGCCGGAGTTCGCGCGCCGGGCCAGAATGATCGTCTTCGCGGCCACGTCCTGCTTCGCGGTGATGACCTCCGCCGCCGGGTTCAGCACCACCAGCGCCTCGCGCCCGGCGACCGCCGCCAGTTCGGGCCGGTTGCAGTCCTTGCTCAGGTGCAGTTGAACGAGGTGGCCGGGGAACCCCTCGCCGGAGCGCCCGGCGATGGCCGCCGTCAGCTCCGCGGCCTGCGTGTTCGACAGGTGCCCCTGGTCGCCTAGCACCCGCTCGACGAGGAACCGCGGGCGGGTACTCTGCCGCTCCATCAGCTCGTCGTGGTTGTACTCCAGCGCGAGCACGTCCACCCCGGCGAACGCCTCGACCAGTTCCGGCGAACCGCACCCCAGGTCGGAGGCGTAGCCGACGGACCACGCCGGGTGCGGTTCGCCGTCGCGCCCGTCGATGCGGAACCCGAACGTCGGCACCGAGTCGTGCGACACGCGCAGCGGCAGGCAACTGAGCCGCGGCGTCAGTTCGATGGGCACACCGGGGCCGTACTCGCGGGCCAGCCCCGCGGCCCGTAGCGCGGGGAACGATTTGGCCGCGCGCTCCAGGTACGCGAAGTGCAGCTTGTGCCCGTACAGTGGGATCCGGCGGCTGCACAGGTCCGCGAGCGCCGTGTCCTTCCAGTGGTCGGTGTGCGTGTGCGTGAGCACGACGGCCGAGACGCGGTCCCAGTTCGCGTTCACCGATTGGAGGCGCGAGGTGAGGAACCGCGCGTGCAGCCCGCAATCGACCAGCAGGCCGAAGCCGTCGAACTCGAGCAGGCTGGCGTTGCCGCCGCTGCCGCTGGCGAGCACGGTGAACCGGGCCGTTGTCACGTGAACGTTCCCTTCAGGACCGGCTCGCGCCGATTATGAAGGTAAGTTGTACCCGGCCCGCCCCGCCGGTGGAAGCGCGGTAGCGGTGCGCGTCAGTTGTTCAGCCGGAACGACGAGTACGGGCGGGCGACGACCGGGCTTTTCGGGTCCACGCCCTTGCCCTCGACCCCGAACACGTACACCCGCGGGTGTGGGCCTTTGGCGATCAGCACCATCCACACCGCGGCTTTGCCGCGCGGCGTGTCGAAGTGCAACTTGACGCCCCAGGCGTCGTTGTCGCGGATCATCACTTCGGTCGTGTTGGTGACCCCGAGGCGGGTCTTCTCGCGCTCGCGCTCGGCCTGGAGTACTCCGGCCGCAACGACACGGTCCGGGTCGGCCGCGAGCTTCGGGAGCAGCGCCGGTTCGATGTCGCAGTACGAGACCCACACGGTCGACTTCGAGTACCACGCATGGGTGGAGAACCGCTTGCCACCGGTCACGGAGCCGGCCGGGTTCGCGGCCACGTCCTCTTCGGTCGGGCGGCCCGGCAGCGAGGTCGAGAACGAGCCGTCGGGCGCAGTGAACTCGGTCCAGCCGGACTCGGACAACCGCCCGGAACCGTAGTGCCGGTAGGTGAGCGTCGCGGCCGTAACCACAACCACCACGATGGCCCCGACGAGAATCGTGACGAGCGACGAGTACTTCGGCTTCGCCCGCGGTTCGGGGGCGCGCGGTTCGGGCGGGTCGTCGTCGAGCGACAGCGGCACCGGGATGCCGGGGATCGGCTTGGGCTTCAGTTTCGGCTTCTGCTCCGCGGGCACGACGGCCGTTACCGGCGGCGCGGGCGGCGGCACTTCGGGCGGCGCGGTTAGCACTGACGGTGTAGGGGTGGGCGGCAACTCCTCCGGCGGCGCGACGACCGGGGCCACCGGCAGCGCCGCGACCACCGCCGCGCACCACGGGCAGAGCGTGGGCTTTCCGAGCGCCGCTTCCGGCACCTGGAACGGCTTGCCGCAATTCGTGCAACTGACCGGAACGAACATGGGTGCTCCGGGAACGCGCGCCGGGACCGCCGGTACGTGTAGGTTATAGCGGGCGCGCCGCGCGCGGGGCCGAACAACGGGGGTCGCCGAACGCCGGCCGCGCTGTCACACTGAACCGCACACGCGGGAGGGGCGGTATGCGGGTGCCAGAGTTCGCGACGGTGTATGGGGTCGACTTCTCTGGCGCGAAGCGTGCGGGGCGGAACATCTGGATCGCGCGCCTGGACGTGCCGGCGCGGGGCCGCCCGCGCCTCGTCGCGCTCGACCGGCTCGAGGCGCTGTGCGGCACTGCCGAGCGCGCGCCGTGCCTCGCCGCGCTCGTGCGGATGGTGAACGAGTCCGAATCGGCGCTGTGGGGCTTCGACTGCCCGTTCGGGCTGCCGCTGGAGCTGTTCCCGCCGACCGCGACCTGGGCCGACCAGTTCGCGTTCCTCGGCGACTACGGCGACGACGCCTACCGGTGCGGGTTGGAGTGCATCGAGCGCACGAAGCTCATGCCCCCCGGCCCGCTCCGCACCGCGCTGCACTGCCGCCGGCAGACCGATCGCGACGCCAAAGCCCCGTTCGACGCCTTCCACTACCGCATGATCTACCAGTCGTTCTTCGGCCTCCGCGACCTGGTGCAGCCGCTGGCCGCGACGCCCGGTACGGCGGTGCTCCCGTTCCAATACCGCAAGCTGCCGCGCGCGAAGCGGGTGCTGGTGGAGAGCTGCCCGGCCTCGGTGCTGAAGAAGCACGGGCTGCCGCACCAGAACTACAAGCAGCCGAAGGGCGGGCCGCTGTCGCGCGTGCAGAAAGGCGTGCGCCACGCGATCCTGGCGGAACTGGGCATCTGGGTGCGGATCGGGGACCGGCACCGGCGGGCGATGATGCGCAACCCCGGCGGCGACGCGCTGGACGCGGTGCTGGCGGCGGCCGGCGCGCTCCGCGGGTTCCGCGCCGCCGACCACCCCGCCATCGCCCGCCACCCCCGCTTCCCGCGCGAGGGGCACATGTACCTGTAGTGTGGTCCGGTCACTCCGTGACCGGTTGCACCGCGGCGCGGGCCGCTTCTGATTTGGTCGAAAGCCCAACCGCGCGTGCAGCACCGGTCACGGAGTGACCGGACCACACAAAAATCGCTCTCGACACGCCTTTCCCCGCTCGCTATGCCCGCGGCATTCCTCACGGGGCTTGGGCATGAACCGTCTCGCCGCTGTCGCGGGTGCCGCGCTGCTCTGTTCGACCGGGTGCCTGCACGACGGCAAAGACTGGTCCGTGCGCAAGGCGCTGGGCCTCGACGAGACGCCGCCCAACGCGGTCAAGACGCCCGACATGAAGAACTTCCCGAAGGCGAACCCGGCCCTCGCGGAGCGGGTCGAGAACCTGGGCCGGAAGATCGTCGCGCAGAACACGTTCACCGGCATCGAGCCGCTGTTCCACACCATCGGCGTGAAGGAGTCCGTGCTGTTCCACCGCGGCACGGAGGAGCTGTTCATCAGCGAGGGGCTGGTCGAGAAGTGCAAGAGCGACGCGGAGCTGGCCGCGGTGATGTGCGCCGAGCTGGGGCAGATGGTGAGCGAGAAGCGAGTGGCGAAGGCGCTGGGGCGCGACGTGGACCCGATCGCGGACGTGGGCACCGGGGCCGGGCCGCTGTTCCCCGGCGGCACCACGGTGGACGCCGGCCGTGCGGCCGACCTCGCGTACCACGAGCGGAAGCACCCGCGCGGCGGCGCGAAACCCGACCCGGCCGACGCCGCCGCGACCGCGCGCGAACTGCTGAAGGGCGCGGGCTACAACGCGCTGGAGTACGACCGCGTCGAGCCGCTGCTGAAGAAGTCCGACCGCGGCGAAGCGATCCGCAAGCAAATGGGCGGCACCGCAGCCCCGCCTCCGGACTGGAAGAAGTAAGCGCCGCGGGTCGGTTCGTCTGGTAGGCTGTTCCTCCGTCGGGCACCACCTCCCACCGACGGAGACAACCATGCGCGCACACTTCGCACTCGCGATCTCGACCGTTCTCGGTTCGCTCCTCGCGCTCGTTCCCGCGGCCGGCGAAGAGCCGAAGCCAGTCAAGATCGGGATCGTCACCAACTGCGAGGCCGACTTCTGGCGCGTCTGCGAGGCGGGCGCGAAGCAGGCCGCGAAGGAGCACAAGGTCGAGCTGGTGTTCCGCCAGCCGGAGAAGGCGTTCGACGCCAGCGTGCAGATGCCGATCATCGAGGCGTGGGCGAAGGACGGGCTACATGGGGTCGCGGTCGCGGTCATCGACCCCGACGGGCAGCAGGAGGACCTGACCCGGATCGCCAAGAAGATACCCTTTCTGACCATCGACACGGACGCCCCGCACAGCGGACGACTCGCGCACATCGGTATCGACAACTACGAAGCGGGCAAGGCGGTAGGGCGTTTCGTGAAGAAGGCATTGCCGAAGGGCGGCACGGTCGGCGCGTTCATCGGCAGTACGAAGTCCGCGATCGGTCGGGCGCGTGCGCAAGGACTGCTCGACGAACTGGCCGGGAAGAAGGACGCCAAGGGCGAGGCGGCCACGCTCAAGGCGGGAGACAACGAGATCAGGGGCAAGCGGTTCGGCAAGTACTTCCTCGTAGACGGGGTCGTGAAGGAAGACGGCGACCCCGCCAAGGCCCAGGCTACCGTGGCCGGCGTTCTCGCGCGCACGAAGGGTGTTCCGGACCTGTGCATGATCGGGCTTTACGCGTACAACCCGCCGGCCATTCTCGCTGAAGCGAAGGCGCGAAAGATGGTCGATCAGATCAAGATCGTCGGGTTCGACGAGGACTGGGAGACGCTGGAGGCAATCACGAAGGGCGAGATCGAGGGGACGGTTGTGCAAGACCCGTTCATGTGCGGATACCGGGCGGTCGAGGCGCTCGCGGCAAACGCTCGCGGCGACAAGACCAAGCTGCCGAAGGGACCGATTCCGTACCGAATCGTGACGAAGGACGGCGGCCCCGATGAGAAAGTGAACGGGGTGCCGGTCAAGAACCTGAAAGCCGCCGACTTCGGCAAGCAACTCCGCGAATTGCTCGCCGCGCCGAAGTGAACCGGCGCGAACTCCCCGCCTCGCGGTTGGTTCGGTTCAGGCTCCTTGTAGCGTGCCGCGACCGCAAGCGAGCTTGGCGCGCTAGTGCGGTCGCGCCCCCTCGCGGCGGGTCACTTCTTCAGCCGGGCGATCAGGAACGCTTGCGCGGTCGGCAGTTCCTTGTTCGGCTCGGTGGCGGAATGGAACACCACCTCGACGCCGGCGGCCTTGAGCTGCTCGGCCAGTTTCAGGCCCAGGATCGGCGAGTGCGTCGGGTCCGGGTGGTTCTCGCCCACCTTCGCCCCCTTCACCCCGGTGTAGTACAGCCCGATGGCCGGGTCGTCCTTCGTGACGTGCGCGTTCGGCGAGTACTCCTTGATCCACGGGGCGAGCTTCTCGCGCTGCTTCTCGACCTCGTCTAGGTTCGCGAGGCCGAAGGCGTGCGCGCCGTAGGTGTAGTTCGGCAGCCACTCGCGCACCGTTTTCGGGTCGAGCGACACCTGCGCCCCGTTGACCGCGGCGCAGTACAGCCGGGTCGATTCGCGCAACACCGGGTCGGAACTTTTGGGGTCGGCCATGTCGTCGTGGAACGCCAGCCACAACGACGAGCACCCGCCCGCGGATCCGCCGGTCGCCCCGATCCGCTTCTTGTCGATGTTCCAGTCCTTCGCCTTCGAGCGGACGAACTGCAGCGCGCGCGCCGCGTCGTCGAGTGGGGCTTTTACGGGTGGCATCACCTTCTGCTCGTTGGCCTGCGCCATGAGCCGGTAGTTGATCGTGACCACGGAGATGCCGTTGTCGAGGTAGGTCTTCACGCTCCCGAAGTAGCTGCTCTTGTCGCCGGCCCGCCAGCCGCCGCCGTGGATGCAGAACACCAGCGGCGTCGGCTTGTCGGACTTGGCCTGCCAGAAGTCGAGCACGTTGCGCTCGTGCGGGCCGTACGAAACGCTCTCGGCGGTCGGCTTGACGGCCGGCACCGGCAGCTTCTTCTCGTCCTTCTTCTTTTCGTCTTTCTTGTCCTGGGCTTGACCGCCGCCGGCGGCGATCAGCACGGCGGTCAGCGCGAACGCAAACAGCGGGAACAGGAGCTTACGCAGCGGCATGTGTCTCTCCAGGTGCGGGGTGCGAGGTGGGCAGGCCAGACCGTACCACAGAACGCGCGCGCCCGCAACGACCCGCGCGGTCACTTGTTGGCGGCGTGGATCGTGTTGTGGATCGTGC
>SXHE01000913.1 GCA_005773755.1 Planctomycetia bacterium | reverse complement strand
GTGCGACCGCCTGTCGCAAGTGTGCTCCGGGCCGTGCGGGGCCGAAGAGTGCGGCTGGGTCCGCGCCGAGTTCTTGCTCTGGTCCGTGCAAGGCACCGGCACGCCGGCGCTGGTGAACCGCGACGCGGCCGGCACGCCGCGCGGCCTCGTCGGGCTGCCCGGCACGGCCGGCCAGCAGGCGCTGTTCGGCGGCTCGCGCCTGGCCGACGACTTCCGCCCCGGCCTGCGCATCAGCGCCGGCTACTGGCTCGACGAGTGCCGCCTCTGGTCCATCAACGGCGACTTCTTCTACCTCGCCTCCGGTAGCGACGGTGACCGGTTCGCCTCCGCCGGCGATCCGCCGCTGTCGCGCCCGTTCTTCAACTTCGGCACCGGGTCGCCGGACGCTGAACTGGTCTCGTTCCCCGGTGTGGTGTCCGGGTCGGTGTCGGCCCGCGCCCGCAACACGTTCGTCGGGGCCGGCGCGTACCTGCGGCGGAACCTGTGCTGCGACCTGGACGAGTGCGGGCAGGGCTGTCGCGTCGACCTGCTCGCCGGCTACCGGTTCTACAACCTGAGTGACGACCTGCGTATCCGCGAGAACCTGCTCGCGGCCGGGTCCGCTCAGGTGCCGGCGGGGACGATGATTACCGTGACCGACCGGTTCCGCACCGAGAACACGTTCCACGGCGGGTTGATCGGCCTGAGCGCCGGCGGGCGGTGGGGGAAGTGGACGTTCGACGTGCGCGGGGCCGCGGCGCTGGGCAACATGCGCCGCGAGCTGACCATCGAGGGCAACACGATCGTGCAGGTGCCGGGCGCGGCGGCGAGCGTGCGCACCGGCGGGCTGTACGCGCAGCCGTCGAACATCGGTCGGTACACGTCGAACACGTTCACCGTGGTGCCGGAGGCCGGGCTGACGCTGGGCTACCAGCTCACGTCGCACCTGACGGCGCACGTCGGGTACTCGTTCGCGTACCTGCCGAACGTGTGGCGCGCCGGCGACCAGATCGACCGCGGGATCGACCCGGTGCAGATCCGCGGCGGCACGAGCACCCTGGGCCGCCCGGCCCCGCTGTTCGCGAGCACCGGCGCGGTCGTGCAGGGCGCGAACTTCGGGCTGACGTTCCGGTATTAAGCCCCGAGCGGCGCGCGGACCGAAACGATCCCGGTTATACGGCAGCGCGGTGCTTGGCCTCGCTCCGACTTCGAGGGGCGAGGCCAGCACCGTTACGGGCCGACCGGGGCAACGTTCCTCACATCAACGAACCGGTCGAGCACGTCCGCGAGCATCGCCGTCCGGTCCATCAGTTCGTGACAGCCGGAAGTACCCGGACGAAAGCCGTCGGCCCAGTGCGTACCCGAATCGGCTTCGAGTTCGTTGACGAGGCGAAGCCGCTCCGCTTCGGTGTTGTGCGGAACTTGACTAGCGGGGGTCCCCCGTCGTCCTCCAATCCGGCCTGTCGAAGGACGCTGCCGGGCCGTTGTGTATCAACGGCCCGACACTCGGTTTCTTGCCTCGCACGAACGGGACACCGGGTACGAACAACTGCGCTGATTCATCGTCGCCTCACTTCGGCTTCTGTTTCGAATCGAAGGAGAAGTCGCGCGTGGAGGGCGTTACCTGCCCGCCGTCCCACGTCGAGAACGAGAAGATAACTGTTCCCTTCCCACGCGGCTGGCCCGGGGGGATCGTGACGAAGGTTCCGTACACGTCACACGAGTCGAATGAAGGAACCCGGTCGAGCTTCTGTTGGAGGCGGATCGGGTCCTTCCCAGGTTGCCCCGGGAAAATGAGTACATTTGCGGTCGGAAGCAGGTGTTGCGGAATCGACGCCGGATCGACGACAACATCGAACTCGCGTAACTTCCCTTTCGCGCGCGTTCCGATCTCCGCGCTCAGTTGAAGGCGCAGGGTTTCGCTGCCGTCGGCGTTGAAGTACACCATGACGTTCGGTGGGACGGTGCCGAGCATCGTCAACGGCCCGTTGAAATGGAGAACCGGCGCGTCGTCTGGGGAAGCGGAAAAACCGGACAGCGTGGCGGTCTGAAGGAAAGTTCCTTTCGTGTTCAAACCGATGACGAACATCGACAGCGCCTTCTCGATCTCGTCGTAACTTTTCTTCCGCTCGGGCGCGTCGTCCTTCGTTGAAGCTCCCACACTCGTTTCGCTCACCGGCCTCCCTTTGAGGACCGCGCCGAACGGCAATCCTTCCGTCGTCTCGACGAGGCGTTTGAGGTTGTCGATGTAGTCGTTATCACGGCCCGACGCGCCCGTCACCACCAGTTCGACGCGGGGTGAAGAGCTTTGAAATCGAACCGTCAGGCCACTGATCTCGGCGGGGTCGAGGCGCTTCTTGAGCGCCGCGACCAGATCGGCGGGCGTGTAGCCCGCTGTGGGTTTCGTTTCAAACTCGTAGTCGAGGATGGTGCCCCCACCCATCGTGCCGACGATCTCCTCCCGCGTTAGCGCCTTCTCTGTCACGATCAGGTCCGAGTGCGTCACGGCCGAACCCGGTTCGCGCAGTGTTTTGAGGCGGAACTTGGCCTTTTCGATGCCTTTCGCGGTGAGCTTTTCGGCCTCGATGCCGCGCGTAGGGACAGCGCCTTTTCCTTCGGTATCGACGTGCAACCGGCCGTCGCGATCGAGGATCAGCCACACGCCCGTTTCGCCTTTGGGACCGAAAACGAGCCGGCAGTAACGAACCGCCGGTTCGTCGGCCGGAGCGGGCGGAACCTGCGCGGCGGGCGTAACCGGGGGCGAGGGCGGAGCAGGTTGCGGCTTGTTGCAAGCCGCGCAGACCAGAACCGCCCCGAACACGATCGAGGTGAACAATCGCGAGGCCATTGGCGTTCCCCCGGTTCCGGGACTGAGCGGTTCGGATGATCGAAGCGAGCGGTCTACTTTCGCGCTCGCTGTTGAAGAGCCTCCACAGAGGTTAACCATCGCACGAACATCGAACAACGGTCGATACGGCATTCCCTCCAGTTCAGAGTTGCCCGAGTGGTCCGTCGATCGGCGTCGAGTTTGCTGCTGAGGCGAAGTCGATCCGTTTCGGTTCCCGAACGCCGCTGCTCGGGTTCCCCGCCGAGAGCAGAGACGGTGGCGCACGAACGCGAAGCCTCCGGCATTTCTCCTGTAGGCGCGAAAAGGTTCATCCGCGACAATAATTCCCGTCTCAGCAATTATTCGCGATTCGCCGGATTTTCCGGCTGAGCCGGTTCTTTTTCTCGCTCCATGCGAATCGCTGTTCTACACTCGTATCACCGCTCGCGCTCCCCCTAACTCCCGGCGCGATAACCGATTGAACGCAGAAGGGCTGTTCATGTCCACCCCCGTTTCCCCTTCCCATACCGACGACACGGTGCCCGTTCGCCCGTCCCCACTCGTCCAGCGGGTGTATGGCGAACCGCGGTTCCACACCGAAGGGGACATCGCCGCCGTTGCGTTCGCCCCCGACTCGACCCTGTACTCAATCGACGAAGCCGGCGTGCTGCGGCACTGGGCCGCGGACGGCAAATTGCTCGCGCGGCACTTCCTCAGCGACCTCGAAACGCTCTGGTGCTTCAGCCCCAACGCCAAGCACCTCGCCAGCGGTAACGACGACCTGATCCTGTGGGAAGTCGCCACCGGCCACCTCGTCGGCCGGGTCGAACAGCCCGCGGCCGAGCAAGCCTGGATCACCGCACTGGCGTTCAGCCCGGACAGCGGCACCGTCGCCACCGGGCACGACGACGGCAAGGTCCGGTTCCGCGACATCGCCACCCAGACGTTCACTGGCGAGATCGCGGCGCACCCGCGCAAGGGCGTCTCCGCGATCAGCTTCTCGCCGGACGGCAAGTTCCTCGCGACCGCGGGCGAAGACCTGACCGTGCGCGTGTGGGACGCGGACACACACAAGCCGGTCGCCGAACTCAAGAGCCATACCGACCGCGTGCCCGCGCTCGCGTGGTCGCCCGACTCGACGCTGCTGATTTCCGCCGGCTGGGATACTTCGGCCCGCGTGTGGCGTCCGCCGCACCCGGACCCGCTCATGCTGCTCAACAGCCACGCGGAGCAAGTGCTGACGGCCGCGTTCTCGCCGGACGGCAAGTACCTGGCGTGCGCCGACTCGGACCACGACATCCACCTGTGGACCGACGCGGAGGCCGGCACGCGGGCGCACGTCCTGCGCGGCCACAACGACGAGATCAAGAGCCTGTCGTTCTCGCCGGACGGCACGAAACTCGCGAGCGCCGGCTGCGACCGCGTGGTTCACGTCTGGGACGTGCGCGACGGGAAGTTGCTCGCCGGGCCGAACCCGAAGGGCCGGCACGCCATCGCGATCATCCCCGGCACGCCGCTGCGCCTCGCCAGTTCCGGCGGGCCGAACGTGCGCGTCTGGGACACGACCACCGGCGACGAGGTCGCGCCCACAAACCTGTGCCCGGCGTTCTCGGTCGCGGCCAGCCCGGACGGGAAGTGGCTCGCGGTCGGCGGCACCGACTTCTTCACCCAACTGTGGAACGCGGAGACGGACGAACTCGCGGCATCGCTCGAAGCGACCAAGCCGCCCATCGGGTTCGTCACGTTCTCGCCCGACTCGAAGGTGGTCGTTCACACCAGCCCGGCCGACGGCCTCGTGTGGGTGTGGACGTGCGCCACGGCCGCGCCGGAAGTCATCATCGTGGAAGCGGCCGACGCCTGCACGCTGGAAGCCATCGCGGTTCACCCCAATAACCGCTGGGTCGCGTGCGGCGGCGTCGACTACATGAGCACCGGCGAGCGCGACGGCGCGGTGTGCGTGTGGGACATCCCGACGAAGGACAAGCTGTTTACCATCGACGTGGGCGTGTCCTCGCTGGCGTTTGACCCACAAGGCAAGTACCTCGCGGGCGCGGGCCTGGACGACGCGGTGTACGTCTGGGACGCCGAAACGCAGGACACGGTCTTCGTCTTCGGCGGGCACCAGAACAACATCAACGCCGTCTGCTTCGACCCCAGCGGCAGCTACATTCTGAGCGGCGGCGACGACGGCACCGTGCGGTGCTGGGACGTGCTCAGCGGCCGGCAGCTCGTGGCCCGCGCGTTCGACAGCCCGGTGCAATCGCTCGCGTTCTCACCGGACGGCGAG
>SXHE01000093.1 GCA_005773755.1 Planctomycetia bacterium | reverse complement strand
GACTTCCTCGAACACCCCGTCGTGATGGACGTGGAAAAGGAAGTGGGCGAGGGCGACGAGAAGAAGACCGAAACGAGCGAAGAAACGCTGAACTCGCGCAAGGCGATCTGGCTGCGCAGCAAGAGCGAGGTGAAAGAGGAAGAGTACGCGGAGTTCTACAAGTCGCTGGCGCACGACAGCGACCCGCCCGCGGAGGTGATCCACTACGCGGCCGAGGGGAAGACCGAGTTCCGCGTGCTGTGCTTCGTGCCCGCGCAGAAGCCGTTCGGGTTCGACTACGAGGAACCGGTCGCCGGGCTGCGCCTCTACGTCCAGCGCGTGCTCATCATGGACCGGTGCGAGCAGGTGCTGCCGCAGTACCTGCGGTTCGTGAAGGGCGTCGTCGATTCCGCGGACCTGCCGCTGAACGTGTCGCGCGAGCTGCTCCAACAGAACCCGCTGCTCGACGCGATCCAGAAGAGCGTCGTCAAGAACGTGCTCGAAACGCTCGCGGGGATGAAGAACATCGAGCCGGAGAAGTACCTCACCTTCTTCAAGGGCTTCGGCAGCGTGCTGAAGGAAGGGCTGACGCGCGACTGGAGCAACCGCGAGAAGGTCGCCGACCTGCTGCTGTTCGAGAGCGCCAACACCGAGGCCGGGAAGGTGACGAACTTCGCCGAGTACGTCGAGAAGATGCCCACGGACCAAACCGAGATCGCGTACCTGATCGGCGAAAGCGCGGAGCAACTGCGGCGGTCGCCGTACCTCGAAGCATTCCGCGCGAAGGGCCGCGACGTGCTGCTGCTGACCGACCCCATCGACGAGTTCGCGATCCCGCAGTTGGGCACTTACAAGGGGAAGAAGCTGGTCGCGGCGGACCGCGGCGAAGCGGCGGGCGCGGGCGAGGTTCCCGCAGGCGACAGGGAGAAGTTCGCGGCGCTGCTGACCGCACTCAAGGCGAAGCTGCCCGACGTGACCGACGTGCGGCTCACGAACCGCCTGACCGAGAGCGCCGCGTGCCTCGTGGCCGACACGCACGGCGTGTCCGCGAACATGGAGCGGCTGATGGAGCGGATGGGCCGCGACGTGGGCGAAGCGAAGCGCGTGCTGGAACTGAACCCGGCGCACGCCACCGTCGAGGCCGTACGCGCGCTACACGACAAGAGCGCGGCCGACCCGCGGCTCGACCTGTACGCGCGGCTCCTGTACGAACAGGCGGTCATCGCGGAGGGATCAAAGGTGAGCGACCCGGTCGCGTTCGCGAAGCGCGTCAACGACCTGATCGCGCGCGACGCGAACGCGGGGTAACGGGCGGCGATTCGGTGTCGCCCGGCGCTCGCGCTTGTGTTAGATTAGCAGTCACCATTCTGTCCTCGGTGCCGAGGGTCGTGTCGTGACGTCGAAGCTCGTTCGTGCCACCGGCTTGCTGGCCCTGTTCCTGATCGCGTCCGCGCCCGGGGCGACCGGGGCCACGCCGAAGGAGATCGAGAAGTCGCTGAAGGGCGGCACCGACGCGATAAAGGCGCGGTACGGCCGCGCCGCCGGGGGCGCGCCGGTTGTCGGCGGCGAGAACAGCTACGGCATCGGGCCGACCGCGCTGGCCGGGTTGGCACTGCTCGAAGCCGGCATTCCCGGCGACGACCCGGCCGTGAAGAACATCACCGCTCAGGTGCGCGAGGCGTCGTACACGCAAACGAACACCTACCAAGTTTCGCTGTGCCTGATGTACCTGGACCGGTACGGCGACTCGTCCGACGTGCCGCTGATCCAGATGCTCGCGTTCCGCCTGCTCATCGGGCAGTCGAGCGCGGGCGGGTGGGGCTATCAGTGCTGCCCCGAGGTCCCACCGGCGGACGTGGAACGGCTCAAGGGATTGAAGCAGCAGCAGTTGGTCGCGGGCGGCGGCAAAGACAAGGACAAAGACACCACCAAGATTCACCCGGAGATCGAGAAGTACGCCCAGACGCTGCGCCCGGCCCAGAACGGTCCCGGCGCGCCGCCCGGTCCCGGCGGGGCACCGATCGCGCTGGGCATCGACGACAACTCCAATACGCAGTTCGCCGCGCTCGCCGTCTGGCTGTCTCGTAAGCACGGCGTGCCCGTTGAAAAAGCGCTCGAGGCGATCGAGAAACGGTTCATGGGCTCGCAGGACGCCCGCACGGGCTACTGGCAGTACGTCGGGCTGTCACCGGGCGGCGGGGTGGCCCCGGTGATGATGATGAGCCCGGTGATGTACTGCGCCGGGCTGGTGGGCATGGCGACCGGGATCGCGCGCCGCGAGGAGCGCAACCAGAAGCTGAACCCGCCCGGCGGCCCCAAGGCCGATGCGCCCCCGAAGCCGGGCGGCAAGCCGGGCGACCCGTTCTACAACCCGCCCGCGGGCACCGCGCCGCCGCCCAAAGCCGGCGGCGGACGCCCCGCGGACGCGCGCGACCTCGTCGTCCAAAGGGCGTTCGCCGGTCTCGGCCTCGTCCTCGCCGATCACCTGCGCAGCGGCAAGGGGCTGCTCATCAACGGGGCCTCGCACGGCATCGGCGACATGTACTTCCTCTGGTCGTTGGAGCGCGTCGGCGTCATTTACGACGTGGACAAGATCGGTGGCATCGACTGGTACGACGTCGGCTCGACCGCCATCGTGCGCTCGCAGTCGCCCGACGGTACCTGGACCGTGGGCGGCTACGGGGCCGATGTGAACACCTCGTTCGCGGTCCTGTTCCTGTGCAAGTCCAACTTGGCGCGCGACCTCTCGACGAAGGTGCAGAAGAACCCGACCAGCACCGAGATGCGGGCCGGGTCCGGGCCGAGCGCGAGCGAGGTGCTCCCGAACCGGCCCACCAGCCCGGTCAACGTGCCGCCCCCGCCGCCGGTCCTGAACCTGCCCAACCCGACCGGCGACAAGACCATCGGTATGGCCGCGGAGCTGATGAAGACGACCGGCACCGACTACGCGACCAAGCTGAAAGAGCTGCGCGACACGAAGGGGAGCGAGTACACCCGCGCGCTCCTGACCGCGACGACCGCCCTCGAACTGGGCGAGCGCAAGGCCGCGGCCCGCGAAGCGCTGGCCGAGCGGCTCGCGCGCATGACCCCCGCCACCCTTCGTGCCATGCTGAAGGCGAACGAGGCCGAGTTGCGCCGGGCCGCGGCCCTCGCCTGCGCGATGAAGGACGACCGCGACCACATCCCCGATCTGATCGAACTGTTGACCGACGCCGACGACGCCGTGGTGCGGGCCGCCCGCGCCGCGCTCAAGAGCTTCACCAACCGCGACCTCGGCCCCGTGACCGGCGCGACCACCGACCAGAAGGCCGCGACCGTCGCCGCCTGGCGCGCCTGGCTCGCGGCCCAGAAGAAGTAATCACCACCGGGACGGGACCGCCCATGACCGACCGCGACGCGCTCTACGCCGCGATCCTCGCCCACCCGGACGAGGACACGCCGCGGCTGCTCTACGCCGACTGGCTCGAAGAAAACGGACAGGCGCAGGCCGCGAAGTACGTCCGCGCCGCGTGCGAACTCGCGCGCCTCGACGAGGACGACCCCAGCCTCGCCGCGTTCCCCACCGAAGCGCCGGCGTTCTGGAGCGACATTGAACCCGACGTGGCCCACCGCCAGGCGCTCGCTGCCGTCGGATTGCCGCGCGATCACGAGAGCACAGAGTTGGCCCGGTTCCCGAAACTGGACGGCGTTCACACCCACAAGATCGTTCTCACCGCGGAGACGATCAGTCCGTTTTCGCGCGGCTTTGTAGAGCGTGCCACTTTCGACACCGTCGCCGATTTCGTTCGTCACGCGGACATTGTCTTTCGCGCCGTCCCGATCCGTGAACTGGTGATCCGCGCCCCGGACCCAGAGGGGCTAAAACAAGTCGCCTCGTCTCGTTGGTTCCCGCAGATTCGAACCGTTACTCTTGAGTCTGGAACGCGCCACCACGTTGGGTCGCAGAGCATAAAGGCGCTAAGCAATTCCGGCTCCATCGAGAACCTGCGTTCAATAACGCTCGATTACGCACATCAGGACTGCCTTCTCGCTTTTTCCCGTGACCGAGAGTGGGAGGGGCTACGCCACCTCACCGTCGGGCGTTGGGATCGCGATGACGACGCGCCCGACGCGGACGAACAGCTTATCGAGTTGTTCAACGCTAAACACTTGCGTGGGTTGAAGTCCCTCGAACTGAACCGGATTCAGTTCGAATCCAATGAAGCGTTCAAGGCCATTTCAGACGCCCATCTACCTGAGTTGCGCTCGCTCTTATTTCGGTGCGAGCGCAGCGGTCTCGGTTCGGCCGTCGCTCGGGCGAAGCACATGCGGAAACTCCGGGTGTTTACCGTCGAGAACAGCTTCCTCAAAGGGTCAGAAATCGCCAACGTCATCTGCTCCGCGAATCTACCGAACCTCGCCGTCTTGAACCTGCCGGAGAACGGGTTCAACGGATTCAGCAAGAACATCTTCCGGACCACGCGGGGGAAGGCACTCCGCCAACTCGCCATCAGCGGTGACAGAGTAACAATCCGTTGGGAGCCACTGTTTCGGTGGCTCGCGCAGAGTAGCGTGGCGAGTTTCGCGCTCGGCGGTTCTGCCGTACAGCCCAAACCTGACGCGGGAGCCATGAACGCGCTGATGAAGTGCGGCGAGTTTCCGAACCTGCGCCGGATCGAAATGCGTAAAGAGATGCTGTCGGCGACACTGAAGAAGCACTTCGGCCCGCGGCTGCGCGAGTGGTCGCGCTATTGAGCGCGCGAGCGGCGCGGCCCAAACGAAGAAAGTCCCGGCCCCGCCGGGGCTTTCGCGATGTGGAGGTGAGGAGAGTCGAACTCCTGACCTCTCGAATGCCTTTCAAGAGCTCTACCAACCGAACTGCCCAGCGCCACCGGCGCATCATCTGGAACGTACCGACAAAAATTGTTCTGTAGTCGTGTGTTGTGGGGAAAGATTTACCGACCATTAAGAGTTAGGTGTTACGCAGTTGGCGGTCGGTCACGCCCTAAACCTGTGCAGGCTCTGGGTGTTGTGCCATCTCCCTCGCGGGGTGCCTTGCGCGGGTGGCGTT
>SXHE01000912.1 GCA_005773755.1 Planctomycetia bacterium | reverse complement strand
GTCGAACCCGAACGTGTGCCGCACGACGAGGCACACGCGAAACACGTGGCTGACGTAGGGCGTTTCTTGGTCCCTCCGTGTGTGGTGGCGGTGGGCGCGGGCGGCGAACGCCGCGGCCTCGAACGGCATGTCGGCCGGGTCGATGGGGGCTGGTGTTGGCATGACGGTATTGTATGCGGAGGGGTTGCCTTCACCCCTTCTTCGCGCCACTCCCGTGCCCAGTTCGCACAATACCTCCCTCACCTCGGAGGCTATTACTATGCGCGGGCAATCGCTGTTGGCGGTCGGGCTGCTCCTGGCCGCGGGGGTCGGGCTTTACGCGGTCGCAGTTCCGGTGCAGCCGGCGCAGGACAAGCCGCCGAAGGCGGAGTCCAAGCCGCTGGAGCGCGTGCTGCCAGGCCTCCGCCGCGACGGGTTCGTGCAGCTCCCCAATCAGTGGTCGCTCAAGCCCGCGGGGCGGCACATCGACGCGGGCGACTTCCCGGTGAACGTCGCCCTGCACCCGACGGGCGAGTTCGCCGCGGTTCTGTGCGCCGGCTACGGCCCGCACGAAATCCTGATCGTGGACCTGAACCCGGAGCGCACCCGCGTCCTCTCGCGCGTCCAGATCGACCAGGCGTTCTACGGCCTCGTGTGGAGCGCCGACGGCAAGCAAATCTTCGCCAGCGGTGGCGAGTTCGAAGTGGTCCACGTCTTCGACTTCGACAAGGGCTACCTGACGAAGGGCAAGGCGCTCGACGTGACCGTGGCGAAGAACCGCAAGGGGATCGTCGGCGGGCTGGCATTCGACCCCGCGGGCAAAGACCTGTTCGTCGCCTCGCCGTGGGCCGACGCGCTGGTGCGCGTGCCGCTGGTGAACCCCGACAACAAGAAAGTGATCCTCTTCAACGCGGAGCCGGTGAAACCGCAGCCGAAGAAGGGCGAGCCGCCCAGCCCGCCGGACGGCCGGAAGGACGACGCGAAGAAGGACGATCCCGACAAGCTCAAGGAGCCGGCGGTGTTCCCCTATGCCTGCCTCGTCGAACCGGGCGGCAAGCGGTGCTTCGTCTCGCTGTGGGCGCAGTCCGCGGTCGCGGTCATCGACCTGGAGAAGAACGCGGTCGTCGCGACGTGGCCCACCGCCGAACACCCGACCGAGATGCTGCTGTCGCCGAAGGCCGACGCGCTGTACGTGGCGTGCGCGAACTCCACGAAGGTCAGCGTGCTCGACCCGGCGACCGGCAAGGGGCTTCAGACGATCAACTGCGCGCTCTACCCGCAGGCCCCCAACGGCAACACCCCTAACAGCCTGACCATGACGCCCGACGGGGCGCTACTGTTCGTCGCCAACGCGGACGCGAACAACCTGAGCGTGCTGAACGTGAGCGACCGCACGAAGGCCGTGTCGCTCGGGTTCATTCCGACCGGCTGGTATCCGACCAGCGTGCGGTACAACCCCACGGACAAGTCGCTGTACATCGCCAACGGTAAGGGGCTGGTGTCGAAGGCCAACCGCGGCGGGCCGAACCCGCTGGTGCCGCAGGCGCGAAACCTGAACGAGTACATCGGCCAGTTGATGAAGGGCACGCTCACCGTCATGCGGATGCCGACGCCAGAGCAACTCGCGGTACACAGCAAGACGGCCTATGCGTGCAGCCCGCTGCGCGACAAGAGCGCCGTGAACGCGCAGGGCGTGGAAGCGGACAACCCGATCCCGAAAAAGGTGGGCGACGGCAGCCCGATCAAGCACTGCATCTACATCGTGAAGGAGAACCGGACCTACGATCAGGTGTTCGGCGACATCAAGGAAGGCAACGGCGACGCGAGCCTGTGCCTGTTCCCCGAAGCGGTGACGCCCAACCACCACAAGCTCGCGAAGCAGTTCGTGCTGCTCGACAACTTCTATGTGGACGGCGAGGTGTCCGCGGACGGGCACGAGTGGACGATGGGCGCGTACGCCTCCGACTTCGTGGAGAAGGCGTGGCCGCTGAGCTATCGCGGCGGCAAGCGGGTCGGCTACCCGAGCGAGGGCAAGTATCCGCAGCAGATCGCGGCCGGCAGCGGTGGCTACCTGTGGGACAAGTGCGCGGAGAAGAACGTGAGTTACCGCGCCTACGGTGAGTGGGTCGAGAACGGCAAGCGCCGGCCCGACGGCGGGTTCGAGGACGCCTTCGTGAAGCTCAAATCGCTCGAGGGCAAGTTCGACCCGAAGTTCCGCGGGTACGATCTCGACTACCCCGACGTGAAGCGGGCCGAGCGGTTCATCAGCGAGATCAAGCGCTTCGAGGCCACCGGCGAGATGCCCCGGATGCAGGTGCTCCGCTTGCCCAACGACCACACCGCCGGCACGAAGGTCGGAGCGCCCACGGTCACGGCGATGGTCGCGGACAACGACCTGGCGTTGGGCATGGTGGTCGAGGCCGTGAGCAAGAGCAAGTTCTGGACGGACACCGCGATCTTCGTGATCGAGGACGACGCCCAGAACGGCCCGGACCACGTGGACGCGCACCGGTCCGTGGCGCTGGTCATCTCGCCGTACACCAAGCGCAAGTTCGTGGACAGCACGCTCTATTCGACCACGAGTATGCTGCGGACGATGGAACTGATTCTGGGCCTGGACCCGATGAGCCAGTTCGACGCCGCGGCGCGGCCGATGTACAACTCGTTCACCGCGAAGCCCGACCTGAGCGGCTACGCGCACGAGGTGCCGAACGCCGACCTGAACGAGAAGAACAAGTCCGGCGGGTTCGGGGCGAAGTGGATGGAGAAACAAGACCTGTCGAAAGAAGACACGCTGGACGACCTGCTGTTCAACGAGATCATCTGGAAGGCGGTGCGCGGCGAGCGCAGCCCGTGCCCGCCGCCGGTGCGCTCCGCCTTCTTCTTGCCGCTGAAAGCGAAGAAGGACGACGAGTGATACGGTTCGCGAGAGATGAGAAGCACCGCGAGCCGCGAGGTGATCGGCGCGCGGAAAAACGAGAACGGCCTTGATTCGTATTAAACGCGCGTATAGTATTCGATAGGTGTCGCTCGCCGGTGGCCCGACTACGTTCGGTCGGGCCGAAAGGCGACGCGCGCGTGCGACCGGGGACCGTCCGGTCAGGTGCTTTGTGCAACACTTTTGCGCGACTACCAATTCGGCCCCGGCTCGCGGAGCAGCGGACCACACGCACGACGTTCTCACGCCGGAATGTTGTGCCAGGGTTTGCGAATCGCCCGCTCCGGCCTGCCGGTGTTGTGCAACCGGTTTCAATCGCCTGCTTCGTCTCAAACGGGTGATGAGGATTCTTGTGCAAGGATTCTGAGTTTTGCCACAACCAGCCGCACGGGTCGGTGCGGCTCAGTAGTCCTGGGTGCGGAACTCGTAGGCGGCGGCGGCCAGCACGCCGACCGCAAACATCAGCGACGCGACCGCCGACAGCTCCGGCCGGAACGCGCCCTTCGCTTTGGCGGCCTCGATCTCCGGCACCGGGGTCGTGTACGCGCTCGCGTTCATCGCGTCGAAGAACAGGCCGCTCATGTCCAGCGGCTTGGGCAGAATCCAGTAACCGAGTTCCACCAGGAACGACGCCATCGGCGACATCCCCTCCATCGGGGCCGCGGCCAGCCGCAGGTAGGTGAAGTTCATCGCCCAGCACAGCACCCAGAACAGGAGCGTGCCGAACACCGCGACGACCGTGCTCCGCGTACACACGGCCAGCAGCGCGCTGACCGCGTAAAACACGGCGAAGTTGGTGACCAGTAGCGGCACCGCGAGCCAATACCGCACGTCCCAGACGCCGGTGGCGATGCCCAGGCCGAGCCACGTGCCCCCGACGAACAGGGTCGCGTGCAGGGCGACGAACAGGACCACGCCGACGTACTTGCCGGCGAGCACGGTCCAGCGCGGCGCGGGCTTCGCCAGCAGCACCGTGACGGCCTGCGGTTCGAGGAACGACGGCAGGAACCCGGCCGTCCAAAGCAGCGCGAGCAGCACGCCGGCGGTGTCCGCGAGGACGCCCGCGAGCCACAGTTGCAGTTCGCGCACCGAGTCGGCCTTGTTCTTCGCGACCGCGTACTTCACCAACCCGAACCCGACGGACACTTGGCCCTTCGCTTCGGGCACGCCGTCGGCCCCCAGGCCCTTCGGCATGTACAGTGGCAGCTCGGCCGGGTGCCGCACGCGCTCCTCGGTGCCGGTCACGTCCACGCCCAGCGCGAACGCCGTGCAGAGCACGGTCAGCGCCAACATCACCCAAAACAGCTTCGACGCGAGCGACTGGCGGAATGTGTCGCGTACCATCCACCGCACGGTGCGGATCGCGAGCGGCAGCGCGGTCATGCGGCCTCCTGTTGGTACAGGTTCTGGAGCGCGGTCTCGAGGTGCCGCGGCGCGCCGGACTTGGGATCGCGGAGCAGATCGGTGAAGGTGCCGTCGAACACCACCCGCCCCGCGACCAGCACGGCCGCAGCGTCGCACAGCTCCTGCACTTCGGTGAGAACGTGCGACACCATCAGCACCGTCTTGCCCGCGGCCCTGCGCTCGCGCACCACTGCGCGGAGCAACTGGCGACCGGTCAGGTCGAGGCCCTCGGTCGGTTCGTCGAGGATGAGCAGGTCCGGGTCGTTCAACAGCGCCTGCGCGAGGCCGAGCCGCTGCACCATGCCCTTGCTGTACCGCGAGATCGGCTCGCCCTTGCGGTCGGCCAGTCCGACGCGCTCCAGCAGCGAAGCCACGCGCGGCCCAATCACCTCGTTCGGCAGGCCGGACAGCCCGCAGTAGAAGGTGAGCAGCTCGGACGCGGACAGGTAACGCGGGAACGCATGGTTCTCGTGCATGTAGCCGACGCGGGCGAGCGTCGCCCGATCCGCGAGCGGAGCACCGAGCCGCGTCACACTACCGGACGTTGGGCGAACGAGCGAGAGGAGCAGTTTGATGAGGGTAGTCTTCCCGGCGCGGTTGGGGCCGAGCAGCCCGAACACGCTCCCCGCGGGCACACTGAGCGACACCCCGCGCAGGGCCGGAATCCCGCCGCGGCCCAGCGGCCCGGTCGAATACGTCTTGGTTACCTGATCGAACACCGCGGCTGCGGTCACGGGCTGGCTCCTTCACGCGGTTAACAGTGTTGCCGTTGGGAAACATAGCTCATGTTTTCTTGCGGCGCGAGAAATTGGCGAACCCGGAGCGTAAGCGACGGGGTGATTGGAGCCTGCAAGCGCGACGTGCCCAAAAAGCGACGGGGTGGGTGTTCGGCGCACGATTTGC